>DASWYF010000049.1 GCA_036405135.1 Verrucomicrobiia bacterium
AGGGGTCGGATGGTTTCATTGCTCTTTGACATAGTTCCTTATTAAGGAACGCAGAATTAAGAATGGTGAATGAAGAAAGGGGGCACCCTCATCCTCAATCCTTCTCCCGGCCGAAGTTCGGCTTCCAAGGGAGAAGGAAGATTAGGGAAAGTGCTCTGGTCAGCTTCAACATTCTTTAACTGCGTTTCTTTTTGAAGTGGCTGGCGAGGGTCGGATCTGGGAGGTGTGGACTTGGTGGCTAGAGTGCCGCAGGACAGGATGCCATTGAGAAGAGGGAGCATCGAACGGACGAGATGGGAAGGCCGCTTCGGGGGGATGTATGAATTATGAAGTATGAGGTATGAAAAGGGTAGGCCCGTAGTTGGCCGGGGTCACTTCGGACGTTGCTTGGTCCGGGGTGAAACCGGCTCACTTGGGGCGCACCCTGACATTGTTGTCTAATGGGAGGGTAGTTAGAGACGCGGTGGCGTCTGGGGTAGGACTGCCGGCAAGATTCCGGCAGCACATTTTGGGGCAGTGTCAGGGTGCGTCCTTGGGTATCAAGATTCTGCCTCATTCCTCATTTGCACTCCGCTTACCGGTCTTTTAGGATGTGCTTTCAATTTTTAGCATGAAGAATTTATTGATCATCGCCTTGCTGATAGGTGGGGGCGTCTGGGGTTACATGAAGTGGAAGGAAACCGCCGCCGCGCAGCAGGCCAAAGACCCGATCGCGAATCGGACGAAGACCGCGCCGGTGGAATCGCGCGACATCAGTTTCGCCATCAATGTGGCTGGGGAGATCGGACCGGCGGAGCAGGTTTCCGTGCGCCCGGAGATCAATGGCCGTATCCTGCAACTCCCGGTGGATATCGGTGATCGCGTGAAGAAGGGCGCTCTCCTGTTTGCCTTGGATGATAAGGACTTGCTCATCGAGATCGCCACGCGCGAGACGGACATCGAGGCCGCCAAGCTGCAACTGGATAAGGCCAAGCGTGATTTCGAACGTGAAGAGAAGCTCTATAAGGAAAAGCTCGTCTCCCAAGAGTTGTATGACAATGCCCGCACGGAGTTTGAGCTGGCGAAGAACAGCATTGAGAAGGCGGAACGTTCGCTGGAGTTGTCCAAGGATCGTTACTCGAAGTCGAAGATCATGGCGCCGTTCGATTGCACGGTGCTGACGAGGCCAGTGTCAGTCGGTCAGGCGGTGTCCGGCTCGGCGGGTTTCAATAGCGGCACGGAAGTGATGAGCATCGCGAACTTGAACGAGATGATCATCATCGCGCACGTCAATCAGGCGGACATCACGCGCATCAAGCCCGCCATGGAAGTGGATGTGAAGGTGGAGGCGGTGAGCGGCTTGAAGGTGAAGGGCAAAGTGAACCGCATCGCCCCGCAGGCGACGATCAAGAACAACATCAAGGGCTTCGAAGTGCGCGTGCTCATCACGGAGATCGAGGATCGCATCCAACCCGGCATGACGGCGAATCTGGCCATTCCCGTGGCTTCGGCGGCAGGGGTTCTGGCGGTTCCTTTACCAGCGGTGTTCTCGGAGCAGGGCGAGCGTTACGCCTATGTGGTGAAGGATAATGTGTTCGAGCAACGTCCGGTGCGTGTGGGCATCTCGGATTTCTTTTACGCGGAGATTTTGTCCGGCTTGCAGGTGGGTGAACTGGTCGCCTTGGAGCAACCGCCGACGGGTGCGGAAGTGAAGAGTGCAGGCATTGGCAAGGGCGACGAGAAGAAAAAGAAGGACGCCCCGGTAGCCGATAAAGCACCGAAGAGCGGAACCTAAGAGGCTTATGGCGCTCGTCGAACTTCGCAACGTCCGCAAGACTTATCGCATGGGCGATGAGACGATCCATGCGCTGGATGACATCACGGTGGACATCGCGCAGGGCGATTTCATGTCCATCATCGGCCCGTCAGGCAGTGGCAAGTCCACGCTGATGCACATCCTCGGTTGCTTGGATTCTCCGACCTCCGGAACGATTCAGCTCGATGGAGTAATGATTCACAATGCCTCGGCGCGGCAACTCGCAGGCATTCGCAATCGCAAGATCGGCTTCGTGTTCCAGTCGTTCAATCTGCTGCCGAAGCTTACTGTTTTGCAGAACGTGGAACTGCCGATGATCTATTCCGGCATCGGTGGCAAAGAACGGCGCGAGCGCGCGATGTCCGCGATGCAGAAGGTGGGCATCGACAACCGCTCGAAGCACCGGCCTTCGCAATTATCCGGTGGTCAGCAGCAACGTGTGGCGATCGCCCGTGCGCTGGTGAACGATCCGCGCATCATTTTCGCGGATGAGCCGACGGGTAACTTGGATTCGCACACGGGCGAGATCGTGCTGGATATGTTCCACAAGTTTCATGAAGAGGGCCGCACGATCATTTTAGTGACGCATGACCCGGAGATCGCGGCGGTGACGCCAAGGCGATTGGAGATCCGCGATGGTAAGATCGCGAAAGAGGTGGATCGCAAGCTGGCGGGCTTGGACCGCGTGCCGGTAACTCCTGCGCAGACGTGAACCTGGGAAATACTATCGCCACGGGCTTCCGTGAGATCTGGGCGCACAAGTTCCGCTCCCTGCTGACCATGCTGGGGATCATCTTGGGCGTCTCCAGTCTCGTGGCCATGTCCGCGATGGTGCAGGGCTTGGAGAAGGGTTTGCGGGAAGCGCTCGTCGCGATGGGCGGTTTGGAAAAGATTCGCGTGGAACAGAGCGAGGAATTGCCCGCGCATCAACGCCACATGGCGGATCGCGCTACGGGTGTGACGATGCATGATGTCTATGCGTTGAAGGCGAGTGCGCCCTTGGTGAACCAGATCGTGCCTTCGGTGGACATGTATGGCTTTCGCGGGAATAACGCGGTGACGTATAGGAACAAATCGGCGCGGCCGTTCATGTTCTCGGGCACATGGCCGGATGCTTTGGCATTGAACGAACATGTGGTGGAGCACGGGCGCATGTTCAATGAGTTGGAAGATGATGAGGCGCGTAGTGTGTGTGTGATCGGCACGGGCATTCGCGATCAACTGTTTGGTGATCCGGAAAAGGTCGGGCGAGAGATCAATCCGGTGGGTGAGATCGTGAATATCAATGGGCAACCGTTCACCATCATCGGTATGTTCCAGCATTACGAGAGCGAGCAGGCGCGCAAGGAGCGTGAACTCGCCAAGCTCGCGCCGCCTTCACCTAATGGCAAGAAAGCGGAGGCCTCGCGAGGCGGTGGTAATCGTTCGCGTGGTGGGCATTTCGTGTTCCGCTTGAAGAACAACACGGTTTACATCCCGCTCCGTACGATGCAGGTGAAGTTCCGTTCTGCTGCGGGAGTGGGTGGCACAGCGGATTATCGGCTGACAACATTGCAGATGAAGGTGCCAAATATTGAGTTGCTGGAGGCAGGGTTGCAGCAGGTGCGTAACGTGATGCTGATGACGCATAAGGGCATTGAAGATTTCACCTTCCGCACGCAAGAGGACACGGCAGCGGAGATCACGAAGACCATCCAGAATGCGCGGGCGAGCGGTGGCATCATCGCGGTCATCAGCCTCATCGTGGGCGGCATCGGCATCATGAACATCATGCTGGCGAGCATCTCGGAACGCATCCGCGAGATCGGCATTCGCAAGGCGATGGGCGCGACGACGATCGATGTGTTCGTGCAGATTCTGGTGGAGAGCATCGTGATCGCGGTTGTGGGTGGTGTGGCGGGCTTGTTCGCTTCTTACGGATTGGTCTATGCCATCGCCACGTTCACGCCTTCGGATAACTCACCGATCATCACCACGTCCGCGATGTTGATGGCCTTTGCCTGTAGCGCGGGTGTAGGTGTGTTAGCGGGATTGTTCCCGGCTTTCAAAGCATCACGCTTGCATCCGATCCAAGCCTTGAAATACGACTGATGAATCTATTTAACGCCATCGTCATCGGTTTGAAGGAGATCTGGGCGCACAAGTTCCGCTCGCTCCTGACGATGCTGGGTATTGTGCTTGGCGTGGCGAGTCTCGTCGCGATGGCCGCCGTGACGAAGGGCATGGAGAACGGCATGAAGGAGGCGCTCATCGCGATGGGCGGCCTCGATAAGGTGCTCGTGCGGGATGAAGACGTGCCGCTGTATCAGGAACATTTGAAAGACCAGGCGATCGGTCGCACGATCAAAGATGTCTATGCCCTGCGTCAAAGCGCGCCGCTGATCAAAGTAGTGTCGCCAGAGATGGAGTTGCGCGGCGCGGTTATTGGTGCGAATGGCAAGACGACGAATCCTTCCGAGTGCGTGGGCGTGTGGCCCGCAGTGCTGGAAATGAATCTCTTTGAAGTGGAGCATGGCCGCTTCTTCACGGACTTGGATGAAGAGAATGCGCACAATGTCTGTGTCATCGGCACAGGTATCCGTGATGCCATCTTCGGTTCACCGGAGCAGGCGGGGCATGAGATCAATCCGGTGGGGCAGGTCATCAATATTAATCGTATGCCGTTTGTGATCGTGGGCATGTTCGCTCATTACGAGAGCGAGCAGGCACGCAAGTTGCGTGAGTTGGAGAAGGACAAGCCGAAGGAGGAGGCGACTGGTCCGGCGCGTCAACACGGCTGGATGCGCAAGGAATGGGATGCTTTCTGGCGCAAGAACAACACTGTTTATATTCCACTCAATACGATGTGGGTGAAGTTCCGTTCCGCCTCTGGAACGGGTGGTTTGCCTGATCCGCGTCTCACGGACATGGATATCAAGGTGGCCGATCTCGAACTGATGGATGCCGCGCTCGCGCAAGCGCGCAATGTGATGCTGATGACACATAATGGCATTGAGGACTTCAGCTTCCGCACGCAGGAGAATCAGGTGGAGGACATCAACAAGCGCATCAAGAATGCGCGCATCAGTGGTGGCATTATCGCGGGCTTGAGTTTGCTGGTGGGCGGTATCGGCATCATGAACATCATGCTCGCGAGCATCAATGAGCGCATCCGCGAGATCGGTACATGCAAGGCTTTGGGCGCGACGAATGGCACGATCTTCATCCAGATCGTAGTGGAGAGCGTTTCGGTTTCGCTGCTGGGCGGCTTGGCGGGCATCGCCGCTTCCTATGGATTGGTCGAGATATTGACGATGCTATCGCCCACGGCGAATTCGCCAGTCATTACGATGGATACGATGACCATTGCCGTGGCGTTCAGTGCGGCGACCGGTGTGTTGGCGGGATTGTTCCCGGCGTTCAAGGCGTCGCGGCTGGATCCGATCCAAGCCTTGCGCTACGAATAGCAATAGAGGGAGTGTTTACCTTCCTTGCTGTTGGATGAAAGGTGGAGAATCTTAGCCCATGAAGATTTTGGTGAGTGGTGCCAGCGGGTTGCTGGGTAGCGAGCTTGTCCCCGCGTTGCGCGCGGCGGGACATGAGGTCGTGAGACTCGTTCGTGGTGGCAATGCTGGGGAGCCGAATTCGGTCGGTTGGGATCCGGACAGAGGACATATCGACGCCACTACCAAACTGCAAGGTGTGGATGGCATCATTCATCTGGCAGGTGAGAACATCGGTGAAGGCCGCTGGAGCAAGGAAAAGAAGCGCCTTATTTTGGAAAGCCGGGTGAACAGCACCAAGTTACTTGCGGAAACAGCTGTCAGACTAAGTCCTCGGCCCAAAATTTTTCTGTGTGCCTCGGCGATTGGTATCTATGGCAATCGTGGTGAAGAAACACTTACGGAAACGAGCACGCTAGGAGATGATTTCCTTGCGGAGGTGTGCAAGGACTGGGAATCCGCCACTGAGGCTGCGAAGGAAGCGGGCATCCGCGTGGTGAACTTGCGTTTCGGTGCGATTCTTACTCCAAAAGGCGGTGCGCTGGCGAAGATGTTGACGCCTTTTAAAGCAGGCATGGGTGGACCTGTAGGTGATGGTGAGCAGTATGTGAGCTGGATATCACTGCCTGATGCGGCAGGTGCTATTCTGCACACGCTTCAGCATGCTGAACTCTCAGGGCCAGTGAATATCGTGGCGCCGGATGCAGTAAAGAATCGTGATTTTGCGCATGCTTTGGGTGATGCGATCAATCGTCCGGCGAAAGTGCCCATCCCGGCTATCGCATTGAAATTTGCCTTCGGAGAAATGGCTGAGGCGACGGTGCTGGCGAGTCAGCGGGTGCAACCGCAAAAGCTGGTGGGCAATGGCTATTCATTCCGCCACCCGGACATCAGCACTGCATTTCGTGAGCTGCTCGCGGGATAGTGGCGGACTTCATTTATCCAATCCGGCGCGTTTCACTTCTGCTTCCAGCAGGTGCCGGATATCGGGGCGATTTTGCATCTGAGCCAGTTGATGGACCCGACCTGCGAGTGCCTTGGCTTCAGTCATCTTGCCTGTAGCGGTCAGTGAGTATAGCAATGCCATATTGGCCTCAACAAAGTTTGGTCTTAATGCGACCGCGCGCTGACAGATGGCGAGAGCTTCCTCTTTGCGGCCCAAATCCAGCAACAGTGTGCCCATGTTCACGTGGGCTTCGACGTTGAGCGGGTTCGCGATGATGGCGGATTGGTATAGCCGCAACGCATCATACTTGCGTCCGGCTTCTTCAAATGTGAGCGCCAGATTGTTCATGGCCTCGGTGTCATTCGGGTCGGATTTTAGCGCTTCCTGCAGTTCGTAAATGGCGCCGTTCAAATCGCCGGTTTCACGCAGTATGTTGCCGAGATTGCTATGAGCGGTGGCGAAGCCGGGGCTTGATTTCAAGGCCAGTCGATATTGCTCAATGGCCGCTTTGGGTTGCCCCAAGGACCGGTAGGCGAGTCCGAGATTGTTATGCAAAACAGCACGTCCGGGATGTGCCTGAAGCCCTTCGGTGATGACGGCCACAGCTTCTTCCATCCGGCCTTGCGCGATGAGTGTACTGCCGAGATTGTCGTAGCCGATGACGTTTCCGGGTGATGCGGCCAATGTGTGGCGAAAGAGGGTTTCGCTGTTACGCCAGTAGCTCAGTTGCGTATGGGTGAGGGTGATGTAGCACAGCAATGGCAACAGAACAGTCAGTGTCAGTCCAGTGCCACGCCAGCCTTTCTGCCGGGAAATTTGTTCTCCCGTCCAGATCACGGCGATCAGAACACCTATGCAGGCGACATAAGTATAGCGGTCCGCCATCGACTGGCCGCCAGATTGCACCACGCCGATCACGGGAAACAGGACACCAAGGAACCAGCACCAGCCTACCAGTTCCCAAGGCTGAGTTTTGCGCCGTCTGAAAACAAAAAAACTCAGTCCGATGACCATGATCAAAGCGATGATTACCAGCCCCCAAGGCCATTGACCAGGATGAGGATAGAAGACAACGAGGTCTTGTGGCCAGACGAGTTTGCCAAGATATCGGACATAGCTGACCACGGCATTGCCGAGCCGCTCGATCATGCCGATTTGGCCAGTGGTGCGGATGATGCCGCCCAGGCTTTGCATCTTCCATGTGAGCACTGCGAGCAAACCTGAGAGCGCGAACAAAGGCAGCTTCTCCACGAGCAGCTTCCGCAAGATGGGCCAATGTTTTTTCCATTGCTCCTTTCCATCAAAAACCTCCACGGGCAGACGCTTCAGCGGCCAGATATCCAGCAGAAGCAAGACGCAGGGCAGGGTGACGATGGTGGGCTTGGTCAAGATACCTAAGGCAAAGGTGAAAAAAAGCAGCGCATAATTCTTTCCGTCTGTTTTTGTGGCATAGCGATGATAGGCAAGCAAGGTGAGCACCCAGAAGAGGCCATACATGGTGTCCTTGCGTTCAGCCACCCACGCGATGGATTCAACACGCAGTGGATGCCAGGCGAATAACGCAGTCACTATCAGAGAACGCCAGTAGCTTCCTGTCATCGAACGCAGCAAAACAAACAGCAACGCTGTACACAGGCCGTGATAAACTACGTTCATCATCTGGTGTGCGCCGGCATTCAAACCGAAAAGAGTGATGTCCAGTTGGTGCGAGATGGTCGTGAGCGGATGCCACATGTAGGCGTGGTGTCCGGTGAAGGCGGCTTGGATGCCGTCCCAGCTCAATCCGTTCAGAACCAGAGGGCTTTCGGTGATGTAGATCGGATCGTCGTAGTTCGTGAATTCATTATGACGGACGGGAGAGAAGAGCAGCAGTGTCAGCAGAAAAAGAATCAGCGGCGTCAACCGCTTCCATGAAGGAATGGCTGCAGATTCGATTTTCTTTTCAGCCCGCATGGTCAGGGCGCTTGCCGCCAGGGTTTGCCTTCTTGATAGCTCTTTAGATGTTTTTCCATCGTTTCCAGCAAGAGGGTGTCTCCGGCGGCCCGCGAGATTTCTAAGGCGCGTTTGATGATGTTGATCGCCTCGGCAAACTGGCCGCATTCGGCATGGGCAGCAGCCAGTGCGTCCAGAGCCACCAAGTCATTCGGCCCCGTGATCTGCAAGACGCGAGCACCCAGCTTCACAGCTTCGGGGCCTTTCCGATAGCGTGCCTCGGGATGGGTCGCCAACAGCCAGGTGAGGTGGATGAGCGCATCGGATGCGTCGGGTGACAGTTGCGCAGCTTTCATCCATTCGACGGTGCCTTCTTCAACGCGTCCCAAGCGCACAAGGGCCCGACCGAGATTGAAGTGCGCTTCAGAGTTCTCCGGTTGCCTTTGGATGGCTTCACGGAAGTTGGCCTCGGCTTCGTTCAGGCGGCCTTGATCCAGCAGTATGAGACCGAGGTTGTTCCGCGCGCCGGAGTGATCTGGACGGAGTCTCAACACCTGACGGAACTGTTCAAGGGATTCATTACGTTTTTCCTCCAGGTAGAATATGTTGCCCAGATTCATCCGTGCCTCGACGTTGGCCGGGTTCAACTCTATGGCGGTGATGAAATGTTCCCGGGCTTCGACGATCTTCTTTGTTTTGAGCAGGGCGAGGCCGTAGTTGAGGTGGACATCTTCACGGTTGGGCCGCAGCTTCAATACGGCTTCGTAATGAGGCAGTGCTTCAGTTGGGCGGTCTTGCTGCATCAACTCCGCAGCCAGATTGTAGTGAGCGATCGGATTGTCTCGGGTCACTTTCAAGGCGTGTTGGAAAAGCGTGATGGAATTCTGCCAAACCATGAGCTGTTGTTTCGTCAAGACGATGCAGGCGACCAAGGAGACGCCCGCGATGCCAGCGACTATCTTTCGATGTCCGACATTGGCCCGCACCCACCCATCGGCACCAAAGGCGATAGCGGTGAAGATACCGATCAATGGCAGGTAAGTGTAGCGGTCTGCGAAGGCATGTGTACCGACTTTTACCAAGCCCAAAACCGGCAACAGCATGATGATGAACCATGCGAAGCCGATGAGCCAGAAAGGGGATTGCTTGCGCTGCACGAAACACCACGCACCCAAGCCGGTCACGAGTATGGCAGCCATCATCGCTTGTGCCGCAGGGATGTCAGCCGGAGGATAATAAACAGCCAGGCCGCGGGGATAAAAGGTGAGCTCCAGATAGCGCAGGATCGAGACCATCGCATTCTTTGCCCGAAAATCGAAGCCCCATTGTTCTTCCGAGCGCACGGCGCTGCCCAGGATCGCAGGAACCAGCGTGAGCAATACTGCGATGATCATGATCGCGTAAAACGGCCACTTCTCCCAAAACAGTTTGCGCCACTCTACGAGGTCTAATTTACCGCCAATGCTCACGCGTTTAAGCGGCCAGATGTCCAGCAGCAGCAGAACCAGCGGCACTGTGACCAGCATGGTCTTGGACATCAGCCCCAGCACCAAGGCAGCAAATGTCAGCCAATACCAGCGGCGATCTTTGCTTTTTACGTAATGGGCATACGCGAGCAGTATCAGTGCAAAGAAAAATCCGCTCAGGACGTCTTTGCGTTCGGCGATCCAGGCTACGGATTCCACATGCAATGGGTGCCAGGCAAACCATGCGGCGACGATGCCGCTGGGCCATGGCCGATCCGTCATCTCCAGCAGGGCATAAAATAGTATCATGGCGGCTGCCAGATGGATGAGCAGGCTCATGATATGGTGGCCGGAGGGATTCAAGCCGAACAGGGAAACATCGAGCATGTGGGACATCCAAGTGATAGGATGCCAGAAAATATCGGAGCTGCCGGTGAATGCCCAGACGAGGCCTTTTACAGTCAGACCTTCTTTCACGATCTCGTTCTGGGTCACGTGCAAATCATCATCGTAATTGACGAAATCGAACTTTCCCAAGGGCAGGAAGAGCAACAGGGTGATGAGACCCAGAAAGAGGGCGATACCACGGGTCACATTTTGATTGTTCGGCTGCATGCTGTCGCTGTCTTAGGTACGCGAGACAGGGGGCGGGGTGAAGTCAAAAGCGTCATCGGTTTTATCAATGTCGCCAGATTTATTATCAATTCACGCAAAAAAGACCGGAGGACCTAGGCTGATTGGCGAAACAGATTTGTGTGCTTAGAGAAAGGCCGGCCATGAAACCGATGCATCGAGCTGAGTTGTTACGACTGCGGGATGACCATGAACGTCTCCGGCGTGAAGTGGATCGCTATGGGGTGCGGCTCGAGACCTTTGAGGCGCAATTGCAGATGGAGTCAGAGCCAGCAGTCGAACCGGTGATGCCGATGGAGCCTGAGCCGATGCCCGTTCTGCCGCCGCCTTTGCCGGAGATGCCTCAAGTGAGGGAGGAGGTTCTTCAGCGTGTCACCAAGCAGATTGAGGAGCCGAAATATGAGCCCAAGCTTGTTCCTCCTCCTCCGGTCACTCCGTCGGCAGCAGCACCTGCTCCGGTGGAAGGTGGTAATTTCGAGATGAAGCTGGCGACGTATTGGTTCGTGCGCCTGGGCGTGGTGATGCTGCTGACGGGATTGGCTTTCTTCGGTTATTACGCTTATCAGAATTACATCCCGCACCTTGGACCGGCGGGTAAATTGGGGCTGATCTATTTTGCGGGGATAGGGTTGTTGTTCGGCGGGCATTGGTGCCAGCGAGATCGGAGTAATGACAAGCTCACGAACTTCGGGCATGTGCTGTTCGCGGGCGGGTTGGCGACAGTCTATTTCGGCACGTACGCGGCGCATCACATCGAGTATTTGCGGGTGATCTCCAGTGTGTTTGTAGATGGGATATTGTTGCTGGCGTGGGCACTGGTGGTGTTCTGGCTGGCTGACCGGAAGAAGTCCGAGGTGATGGCATTGTTCGCCATCGGGCTTTCGTATTACACCTCCGGCGTGACGCAGGTGGGGATGTTCACGCTGGTTTCCAATCTCATCCTGACACTCGCTGCCGTGGGCTTTTTCCTGCGTAACCGCTGGGTGACGCTTTCATTCATCGGCATGGTGGGGACGTATGCTGGTTACGCGTTCTGGCGGTTTTATTACAATGGCGGGTGGGTGGTGGATCATCTGCCGCAGCCGCAGATCGGGTATGGCGTGGCTTTCTTGGCGTGCTACTGGGCGGCCTTTTGCGCGGCAGGATTCGTAAGCCGTTCAGAAGCGTTGGTGAAGACGGGGCGGGCGACGTTCCTCTCGTTGAACAATGCGGCTTTCTTCGGTCTCACGACATTGAGTTTCTGGAGCAGTCATAATGACCGGTTCTGGTTGTTCTCTTTGAGCTTTGGTGTGGTATTACTGGCACTATCCGCTTTGGCGGCAAGATTGTTTAAGGAGGAGGAAGAAGTTGGCCACACGCTCCTGACGCAAGGGCTGCTGCTGGTGACGCTGGGCATCATCGTGAAGTTCAGTGGTATGTCGCTTGCAGTGTTGCTGGCGGCGGAGAGCGTGGTTTTGTTGGTCACGGGCTATCGCCTGAACTTGGTGATCTTGCGCATCGGTGCGTATATCACGGCGACGTTGAGCCTGTTCCATTGCCTGCCGCACATCGCGGCTTTCAATGTGCCGGACTTGATCAAAGCGGTGGGTGTGGGTGGGGCGATGCTCTTCTGCGGCTGCTGGACGCAACGGCAATTGAAACAGCAGGAGGATACAGAGGCGGATGGACGATTGTTCTTCTGGTCGGCGGCCACGTGGCTGCTCGGTTTGGTCGCGACGTGGCAAAATGTTGATGCCACGCAACGGCCCATCATCTTCGCGCTACTGTCATTGTTATTGGTGCATCTGCATCCGGTGCTGCGGTTGAAGGAGCTGACGATCATGGGGCAATTGTATCTGGTGCTGGGGCAGCTTATCTGGCTGGAGGCTTACTTGTCGCATGATGTGTTGCCGGGCTGGTTGCTGGCCTCGCTGATCGGTTGCACAGTGTGGATGGGGCATTGGTGGCAGCATCAGACACGGCTGAAAGTGCGCATCGGCACGGCGAATGTCTTTCAAGGGTTGCTCGCGCTCATGCTGATCATCATCGGCGTGGTGTGGGTGCAGAGTGAATTCGCACTGGCTCCACGCATCGTGTGGACGGCGGCCTTGGCGGTGGGCATCACAGTGTATGCTCTGGTGACCCGCTGGACGAAGCTCGCGGTCTTTGCACAAGCCTTCGTCTTCCTGCAAGCTGGCCAATTCGCCTTGGCCCTGACGATGAAAGACATCGGGTCCGTGCATAACCTGCTGCCGATCGCGGTGCTGCTGGCGTTCGCGATCGGCGCGTATCTGCTGGCAGGTGTGATGGGGAGAGATGACCGGCGCGAAGCGCGTGGTGGATTGCTCTCGCTGGCGTATATCTATTACACGATGGCGGCTTTGATGAGCCTGCTGTGGGTGCATCAATACTTGGTGCCGGAGAAGTGGTTCTGGGTACAGGCGTTGCTGGGTGCCGCAGTGTTCGCGGTGGGGATGTGGCGGCAGGACAAAGCACTGCTCTATGTGAGCCTGCTGTTCACGGTGTTTGGGCTGTTCGATTTCTGGCGTCCGGGTGGCACGCCGGTGATTCATTGGCCAAACCTGCTGGCGATTGCGTTGCTGTTCATGCAGCAACAGGCGCTTGATCGCCTGAGCGAGAAGCCGGAGGAGACGCGCGGCTTGGGCACGTTCTTCATCACGACGGCGGGCTTGAGCCTGTGGTTTTATCTTTACCGTTGGCTATCCCTGAACGCCGCTGGGTTTTACATCACGGCCGGTTGGGCGGCGCTGGCGTTTGTGTTCCTTATCGTTGGCTTGGCTGTGCAAGATCGCCGTTATCGCTGGCTGGGGCTGGTGATACTGGCGTGTGCCATCGGGCGGGCGATGCTGATCGATGTGTGGCGATTGGCGACGATCTATCGCGTGCTGAGCTTCATGGCGCTGGGTGTGGTGCTGATCGTGCTGGGATACATCTACACGCGGTATCAGGAGAAGATCAAAAAGTGGCTGTAGAAAAGGGCGAGGTAAGAAGTGCGAAGGGCGAGCGCTATGACAGAGAATTACGGCATGCAACTAATAGACTCACGGCCATTTCTTTGGAAACTGTAGGAAAGCATTCAATGAATTCATCTAGCGTGTAGTTATCGGCCAGATACTCGAAGAAAGTATTCACGGGTACGCGTGTTCCTTTGAAAACAGGTGAGCCACCCATGATCTCTGGATCAACCGTGATGAGTTCGCTGGTTTTCATTTATTCGCCATGACGATGAACTCGAGCAGGTTCGCCAAATCTTGCGGAGTTAATCCGGCTTCCAGCCCTTCGGGCATGAGGGATTGGCCGCTGCTATTCATCTTGGTGATGTTGCTACGCGCCACGGTGCTTTCCTGGCCGAAGGCCATACGTAGGGTGACGTTGGAGGGAGATTCGTTCACGACCAGACCGGAATAGCTTTCGCCATCCTTGGTGTCGATAGCGTAGCTGACGAATTGCGGGGGCACTTCGCGGTTCGGATCGAGGATGTTCACGAGCAATTTCTCGCGGCCAGTGGTCTTGACGGTGACGATGTCTGGCCCCAGTGCGTGGCCTTCACCTTCGGCACGATGACAGGATACGCATCGCTCGGCATAGATCTGTTTGCCTTTCACCGCATCACCTTTGAGCTTGAGAGCGGGTTCAAAGGCTTTGATCACGTCATCACGTTTGGCAGTGTTGCTTTGGGCGAAGAGTTTTCCAGCGCGGGCCTTCAGTTCGGGATCTTTATGTTCGCGCAAACGATTGATTTGAGCGGTGGAGAGTTCGTGGGGCTTGATCCTTCCAGTTTCCAAGGCGTTCAGTAACGCGGGGTGATATTCTGCGCGCTTAAGCAGAAGTTCCGCCGCTGCACCACGAGCGGGTTGGGTAAGCTGGTCCCATTGCTTGATTAAGCTGCCAGACAATTCCCGTGATTTGGCAGCTTCCAAAGATTCGATCACAACGAGTTGAACCGGGGTGCTGGTTTCGCGCTTTAGAAGTGAGGACAGCAGGCCGGTGTGATCGTGGGGATTGTATGCCAGTGTACGGATGGCTTCGATGCGGTGTGCATCCGAAAGGTCGGTGCGGGTCACATCTTTCCCGGCGGCGGCGAAAATCTTGGTGAGATAATTATGAGGGTCCACTTTGGCGATCGTGCGCCCACTCCGCTTGGTGCCTTCACCAAGTGCCCGGACATAAATGTAGGCATCCGGTGCGCCGATCTTTTCGAGGGCGGCCAAGAATTCGCTGGGACTATCGGAAGTCATTTTCGTGCCAGCCAGCGTGAGGAGTTCAGAGAGAAAGGCGCGGCCGGTGGGAGAACGGCGAAAGTCTTCATCTTTGAAACCTGCATTTAGAATCGGCACTACATCTGTGGGCATGGAATTGAGCAAGGCCGTGCGAATCCATTTATCCGATCCATCTTGCTTGGCTAGCGCCAGCAAAGCGGCGGTGCGGTCGGGAGGATTTAAATCGCCGATGGTGTAGGCGACTTGATGGCGCACGTTGATGTCGGGATCGTTAGCCAGTGCTGTCAGATCATCGCGCAGACGATTGGAAGCGAGCGGTTTCAGATATTTTTCTGAGAGCTTCACGGCGTGCTGGCGAACCAGTGCGTCAGGACTTTTCATCGCTTCTAGAATCTGCGTCGGGCTCAGGGTGCCTTGTCCTGCCAAGGCATAAAGCGCGTGCATACGTCCGAAAGCGGACTTGGATTCTTTCAAGGATTTTTCCAGCAACGGAACAGCGGCTTGGTCCTGTCGCTCGAAGAGCAGACGGGCGGCGGTGTCGCGATGCCAGCCGTTGGCGTGGCCGAGGGTTTCGACGAGTTCCTTGGTCGTGGCTTTGCCGAGGGCGGGCAGCTTGGGTTGCTTGTAACTATCGGGGACGACGCGGTAGATGCGGCCGCGATCGTTGCCACTGTTCAAGTCCACGAATTTCTTGATGGATTCGGGGATAGACCATGGGTGCTCGATGACCTCGCGATACATATCGATGATGTAGAGGCAGCCATCGGGTGCGTTTGCGAAGTTCACGGGGCGGAACCAGTTGTCTGAGCTGGCGATGAATTCAGATTTTTGCTCGTCTGCGGCGCGTTCGGCGATGAGGCCAGCGCCATCCGGGCGGATGCGTTTGCGGTGGACAAGATTGCTGCCCGCATCTCCGATAAAGGCGTTTTCCTGAAAGTCCGCTGGATAGGCATTGCCGCGATAGATGGTCACGCCCGTTGCGCCGGTGAAGTAGCCGGAGGCGCGGCCGCCGCCTTCCACCACGCCTTTCACGGTGCCATCGACACGCCACTTGGTGCGGATGACGCGCCAGGCTTCATCCGGGCTGGTGCGATAAACTTCAGCAGCGGGGCCATCAGCCGGAATGTCCACGAGCGGATTCGGCATGATGTAGTCGGGATTGCGCGCGGCGTATTTGCTATCGAATAGATACGCCATCAGATGACGGCTATTGCTGGTGGCATAACGGCGACCGGTGCTGTCGAAGCTCAGCCCGTTCTGGCCGCCACCGGCTTCGCTGAACAGTTCGAGCGTGGTGGGATTAAAATAGAAGTCGCGCCGGTTCACATTCACGGGCGTGTCATCGGGGCGGGCGAGATTGCGCAAGACACCGCCATTGGGGCCAGTCGCGCCATGGATGCGATTGTCCAAGCCCCAGTGCATACTGTTCGGCAGCGCCTGCATGTTCAGGCGGGCGATGCCTTCGGCGAAGCCGGTGAAGATGACCTTTTGTTCATCGGCTTGGCCGTCACCATTAGTGTCCTTCAGCCAGATGAGATCGGGCGAGGCGGTGACGAAGATGCCGCCATTCGCGCAAATGACGCCGGTGGCCCATGGCAGTTCTTTCGCGTAGATGGTGCTTTTATCGAACTTACCGTCGCCATTCGTATCTTCCAGCAGCTTGATGCGGCTGAGCTTTTCATCGCGTCGCTCGGAGTAATCGATCATCTCAACGACGAACATGCGGCCATTCTCATCGAAGGAGATGGCGACGGGGGAAACGAGGAGCGGTTCGTGGGCGACGAGTTCCAGATGGAAACCGGGGCGCACGGAGAAGGTCTTCATCACATCCGCAGGCTCGGTAGGCTTCAGGCGTGGCAGGTCTTGGGCGGTCAATTCGGGCTCGGCGGCAGACAGATTGAAGGCTAAGGCAGTGGCGAGCGTCGTCAGGAGCAGTGTGGCGGATGGTTTGTTCATGGCGCGAACAACGTTACCTATCAGTATGTTCAAAAACGGATACAGACAAGCGTCTTGGCTACGGCGTGAGTCCTCTTACTGCCGGCTGGAATCCGGCAGCACGGGGTTCGTGCTACGTCGAGCCCTGCAGAGCAGCTCTGCTTCAACAGCTTTTCTATCGACGGTGGACACTACGTTTGTATTTGAAATCATTTCGAGAAGGAACAGAATTTGCCATGCCCAACTTGAACCGCCGTAACTTTCTCAAAGGGACTGCTGCTGCACTAACCTGCTCCTGCCTTACGGGCCATGCTGCGCCGAATCCGGAGGAGCCGATCATTGATATCCATCAGCACACGGATTATTCCGGGCGCACTAATGAGCAGTTGCTCATTCATCAGCGAGCCTTGGGTGTGACGACGACAATCCTGCTTCCTGCGGGCAGGCCGATGAATCTGGATTCCACGCATAACGGGAAATCGAACGGCTTGGCCGCGTCAGCGAGTGGCAATGAGGCAGTGCTGGCGATGGCGCGGGCGAATCCCAAGGAGTATCTGTTTTTCGCGAATGAGGTGCCGGACATTCCGGAGGCGCAGAAAGAGCTGGAGAAGTATCTGAAGCTGGGCGCGAAGGGCATTGGTGAACAGAAGTTCAATGTGGATTGTGATTCCATCCACATGCAGAAGATCGCGGAAGTGGCGCAGGAGTTCGATGTGCCAGTGCTGATGCATTTCCAGCACGAGACGTATAACAAGGGCATCGAGCGGTTTTACAAGATGCTGGAGAAGTTCCCGAAGGTGAACTTCATCGGCCACGCGCAGACGTGGTGGGGGAACATCGATAAGGAGCATGTGCAGACGGTGCTGTATCCGATGGGGAAGGTGACGCCGGGTGGCATCACGGACCGGTATCTGAGCGATTACCCGAACATGTATGCGGATATGTCGGCCGGGTCAGGATTGGGCGCACTTCTACGGGATGAGGAGCATACTAAGGCATTCTTCACGCGGCATCAGAACAAGCTGCTCTTGGGCACGGATTGCAATGATACGATCAGCCGGGGGCCAGGATGTCAGGGGTCGCGGACGATTGCGGCGATTCGTCGGCTGGCACCGAGCAAGGAGATCGAGCGGAAGATACTTTTTGGGAATTCGAAGAGGTTGTTTAAGTTGTGACAAACAAAGTGCATCACAAGACGTGGGCCAGATCACATTGCAGTTCCTGTTTTACACGGAGAACGTCCTTTTTTTCAGGCAGGTCTTCTGGGCGCGCAAAGAAAACACGAGTGGGGAATGGGTTTCGGAAGTAGCCTGAGGTTACGCTGTACAGGCTGTTCACGACGAGCACATTGACGGTTTTTCCCTGAAAATGCCGCTGGCATTCATTCCGTTGGAACTGATGCGTCAGCCAGACCGAATAAGTGTGCCGTTCGGTGAAATTGGACAGGCCGACTTTAAATCCGGCCAAAGAGATCACCAGGAGATTGCTGGCAGCCAGCCAGGTAACCACGAGGAGCAGGACGTTTTTCAGGATCTTGTTCTGGATTGCCAACAGTGGCATCGAGAGGATCGCCAGCAGCGGGTTGGTAAGAACAAAATAACGGGTGTTTTCCTCGATCCAAGCCTGAGTGCCGGAGATGCATATCCACCAGGCCACGATAAGACCGAAAAAGCCCAGCAGGAACCTGCGATCCATGCCTTGGCGCCAGGCCACAGTCAACCCGGCAAAAACCAGCAGGTAAGGGATCACGCCACGTCCGATGATGCTGCCGCCAGGACCGACGGCAAACAGGATGGCATACACCGATCGGCGCGACTGGTCACGATACATCCCGGCGGCATCGTCTCGTGTCGTTTGCAAGACTGGAGTGCGAGCCTTTAAGAACAGCGTGCGCAAGCCTGCTGGATTGTTGCTTGGTACGATTTCAGTGACGGCGTAGCCGAGCAGGTTCAAGCCTGGGGTCAAGGTGTTTTGTGCGACTGTTCCTGTGCCGTGCCTTGAGATGGCTTCCAACGGAGCGATCGGGTTTCCATAGGCCAGAGTGTTTTGTATGTAGCGTCCGCTGCCGAAGAGCAAAAACGCCAAGCAAGCCAGACCGGTCAGTCTGGCAATCCTGGGTGGATCGGTGAACCACTTGTGCTGCCAAAGCCAATACAACGTGATCAGCCCTAGGCCGGGCAGCCAATAGATCACCGTGGCCTTGGTGCCCAAGGCCAGCGCCAAAGCCATCCATGGCAGGGGAGTTATCTGGCGTGCTGAAAGGTCTTCATCGAGCAACAGGAGATAGGCGATGCAAAACGATGTCGCCAGAAGATTGGTCTCTCCGTTGAGCATTTCGGCAATGCTCGAAGGCATCAGCAGAAAAACGAGAACGCCGAAGGTTTTTGCCGTAAGCCCCAACCCCAGGCGCCGCCCAAAGGCTGCGATAGCACCGATGCATAAGGCGCCTCCCAGATTCTGGGTTAGGCCCATGCCAGGAAAGCCCTGGTCAAAGTGCGCCACAATCCAGCTCATCATCAGTGCTGCGTTATGGGGGGTATAGTTCATGCGTTCATCACCAGTGAGAAAATGACCGATGAAACCCTCCTGCAACCACATCCCGATGCGTGGTACGCGATAGCTCAAGGTGTCCACTTCCATGGGGAATGAACTGGCATTGGTGACCGCCAGCAGCAGCATTATCGCGAGAATCGCACCCGCAATCACTCGCGCTGCCCGGCTGAGCTGCATCCAGATGGAGTGCCATAGGCTTAGCATCGGAGGGATGCGGCTCCTGAGGCGGGCGGATGCCGCAACAAACAGGGCAAGGATCACAGTGAAGCTGTGTTTGTTGAAAGATCCTGTATATCCAGCCAATTGTGTCACGATCACCATGACAGAGGAGGCGATGACCAAGAATTTGACGGATGCGTATTCCAAGCGGGTCTCCTGGCGCAGCCAAAAGGTGGCGAGCGCCAGAGTGACATAGCCAAGCAATCCCAGATCCAGCAGAAAATGAAGGCAACCTTTGAGGTCGAAGCAGTTCCAAGATTCCATATGGCGTTCGAGATCAATTGTGCGGATTTTTTCCTTTGCGCTGGTGTCCAGCCTACGTAGGGCAGCGTCACAGTGTCAACCTCTGCAAACCGCGACGACATTTGTAAGCCTTGCATTTGCGCATAAAGCTGGTTCCTTTTGACTTAAATTTATACTATGGCACGCACTCCTTCCACGATGGTTCCGCTGGGTACACCGGCTCCGCACTTTTCCCTGCCTGATCCGAGCGGGAAGATTTATTCGCTGGACCAGTTCAAGGGCGCTCCGGCGCTCGTGGTGATGTTCATCTGCAATCATTGCCCGTATGTGAAGCATATCAGGGCTGAACTTGCTAAGTTCGGGCAGGAATATCAGGCGAAGGGTGCGGCGATCGTGGCGATCAGCGCGAATGACATCGTGAATCATCCGGACGACAGCCCGGCGAAGATGGCGGAGGAGGCGAAGGCTGCGGGTTACACGTTCCCGTATCTGTATGATGAATCGCAGGCGGTAGCGAAGGCATACAAAGCGGCGTGCACACCCGATTTCTTCGTGTATGACAAGGAACAGAAGTTGTTTTATCGCGGGCAGTTCGATGAGAGCCGTCCGCGGGTGGAGAAGATTTTGCCGGTGACGGGGAAGGATTTGCGGGCGGCGGTGGATGCGGCTTTGGCTGGGAAACCTGCGCCTTCGGAACAGCGCGCAAGTCTCGGTTGTAATATCAAGTGGAAGAATGGAAACGAACCTGAATATTTTAAGTTAATTTAGAATTAAGAATGGAGAATGCAGAAAAGGATTTGCGGGAGCGTACGAAGAAGTTTGCCCATAGGGTTATTCGTCTGTATTCGGCTCTTCCTAAATCCACGGTCGCTCAAGTGTTAGGACGGCAGTTGCTCAGGTCTGGAACTTCAGTGGGAGCGAATTGTCGAGAGGCAGATCGTGCTAGGTCGAAAGCTGAATTTATTTCTAAGATAGGAGAGTGTCTTCGTGAAGCCGATGAAACTCTCTATTGGCTTGAGTTGATCCGTGACGAATCCTTGCTGCCAGTTGTGAGGCTTGAACCCATTCTTATCGAAGCAAATGAATTGGTGGCAATATTGGTGACTATTCTCAAACGCGCGCGAAGTGGTTGATTTCTGCATTCTTAGTTCTTCATTCTAAATTTTATGTTCATTGGAATCGAAATCGGGGGGACGAAGCTCCAGTTGGTGGCGGGAGATGCGGATGGGGTTATCAAAGAGCGCCGTCGCTTCAATGTAGACAAGGAGCGTGGCGGAGAAGGGATTCGCGAGCAGATCGCGGGGGCGTTGCCGGAGTTGATCGCGACGACGAAGGCGACAGCGATCGGTGTAGGATTTGGCGGGCCGGTGGATTGTGAGACGGGGCATATCTGTTGCTCGCATCAGATCCAGGGGTGGTCGGAATTTCCGATCGGTGATTGGTTGAAGAAGCTGAGCGGGTTGCCGGTGAAGGTGGATAATGATGCGAACACGGCGGCGTTCGGCGAAGCGTTGTGCGGCGCGGGCAAGGGGTTCAATCCAGTGTTCTACATCACCATGGGCAGTGGTGTGGGAGGTGGTGTGGTGGTGGATGGAAGGATTTATCACGGGGCGAAACCGGGTGAGGCGGAGATCGGGCACATCCGATTGGATAAGACGGGGACGATCGTGGAGGACCGTTGCTCGGGTTGGGCGGTGGACCGGCGCATTCGTGAAGCCTGTGCGGGGAGTCCGAAATCCAAGCTGGCGGAGTTGACGCGGGGGATGGTGCGCGGTGAGGCAACGCAATTGGTCGCTGCTTTGAATGCGAATGATCTGTTGGCGAAAGAGATTTTGGCGGAGACGGCGAGTGATCTGGCGTTCGGTTTATCGCATGTGATGCATCTGTTTCATCCGGAAGTGATCGTGCTGGGTGGTGGGGTGTCGTTGATCGGGGAGCCGTTGCGGGTGGCGGTGGAGAAGGCGCTGGCGGGGTTTATCATGGAGGCGTTTCATCCGGGGCCGAAGGTGAGGCTGGCAGGGTTGAGTGAGGATGCGGTGACGGTGGGGGCTTTGAAACTGGCGGGGTTGGCGAAATAGGATGTTTAGCCACAGATTGAACACGGAAGGGCACGATTTTTTTGGGGTTGGGGAAACATCGAACATCCAACATCGAACTCTGAACATCGTGAGGGGAAAGAGTTAGAGCCTCGTTCCTCGGCTGAGGAAGGAGCGGCCGGGTGATCCCGCAAGCGGGACAGCCCTACCAGTTGAATCGAGGACGAAATGGGATTTCGCAAGTGGGGTAAAATTCTGCTGGCAAGCGGACGGAGTCTTCGCATGATAGGGGCATCATGAAGCAGTGGATTGCGCAATATATTCAGGCACAGAAGGCGGCGTTGGATTCCATTCCCGTCGATGAGGTGGCGCAGATCGTGGAGAAGCTCCGCGTGGCGCTGAAGGAAGACCGGCAGATCTTTATCTGCGGCAATGGCGGCAGCGCCTCCAATGCGTCGCATTTTGCCACGGACTTGGGCAAGGGTTCCTCGGACAAGATCGGCAAGCGGTTCCGCGTGCTTTCCCTGAATGACAACATGAGCTGGGTGACGGCGTTGGGGAATGATTATGCCTATGACCAGGTGTATGTGCGCCAATTGCAAAATTACGCCAAGCCGGGTGATCTTTTGCTGGTGCTGAGTGTGAGCGGTAGCTCGCCGAACTTGGTGGAAGCGGTGAAGTGGGCGAAGGATCATGGCGTGAAGACGGTGGCCTTGGTCGGTGCCAAGAAGGGCAAGCTGGCGGAGATCGCCGAGCAGACGGTGGTGGTGAATGACGGGCACTACGGTCGCGCGGAGGACGGTCAGATGGGTATCTGCCATATCCTGTGCTATGCGTTCATGGAAGTGCCTGAGCTGGCGAAGGGTTGAGATTTCGTTGAGGCGTTAAAACGGGAAGGCGTTGAATCGTGTTATGATTCAACGCTTTTTTCATGGTTCTGCTTGCGGGCAGTCCTTGCCTTTTTCCAAGGTGAATTCTAGGTTTGGTCCACCCTTATGTCCGCCATCATTTGTGCCCGTTCCACCGCTGTTCTCAGCTTGTCCGCGTTTCTTTTGGTCTTCGCCACCTGGTCGGCAGGTGCGGCGGAGGCGAAGGAGCAAAAGAAGGACATCCGGCCCACACCTCCGACCCGTGCCTTCGATGCGCCGGGGGCACCGAAGTTCACCCGGCTGGATGGCAAGCCGGGAGTGAATCCGCCAGCTACTGCGGATGGAAATTTCGTGATCGGTCCCGAATACGTGCCCGCGCCAGAAGAAAAACTCGTGCCGGGTGTGCCGCAGGGGAAGGTGCAGCAGTTCACCATGAACTCGAAGGACTGCCAGCGGTTCAACCCAGGAATTGCCCGAGAGGTCTTCGGCACGGTGGATCCGAAGAATCCCAAGACTTTGATCGTGGAAACGCATCCGATCGATTACACGCGCACCATCACGGTTTACATCCCGGCGCAGTATGTGCCGGGCACGGAAGCGCCCTTCATCGTGAAGCACGATGGTCCCGGGATGGGCAAGCCAGACATGACTTTTGCGTATACGCTCGACAACCTCATCGCCCAGAAGCGGGTGCCCGTCCAGATCGGCATTCTGATCCAGAACGGTGGCGGCGATGCGCAGGGGCATGAACGGGGTCGCGAGTATGACACGATGTCCGGCCTGTTCGCAGAATTCATCGAGCACGAGGTCTTGCCGTTGGTGGAGAAAAATTGCAGCGTCAAGCTGACCAAGGACCCGGAAGGCAGGGCGACGATGGGCAACAGTTCCGGTGGTTCGGCGGCGCTTATCATGGCTTGGTTTCATCCGGAGTGGTATCATCGTGTGTTGACCACCTCGGGAACTTTTGTGAACCAGCAATGGCCTTTCGATCCTGCGATGCCTGACGGGGCTTGGGGCTTCCACAACAAGCTTATCCCGGAGAGTGCACGCAAGCCCCTCCGTATCTTCATGGCGGTGGGTGATCGTGATAACTACAACCCCAATGTGATGCGCGACGGCATGCATGACTGGGTGGAGGCCAATCATCGTATGGCGGATGTCCTGAAGGCCAAGGGGTATCACTACCAATACATCTTCTGCCTCGATGCCGGACACAGTCTCGGCAAGGCGCGGGCACAGATCACGCCTCACGCGTTGGAGTGGTTATGGCAGGGCTACCCGATCAAGGGGAAGTGACAGGCGGCGGTCTATTGAAAGTCGCTGCTAGGGATCTTTGGCTCGCTAAGGCCAAATAGAGCGCATGATGTGAATAATTGAGTGAGTCGGAAACCGAAGGAGAAGTGCAGCGGTTGGACTGTCCCTGTAACAATATGAAATCACTGACGCTTATCTTTTGTTTTGTGGTTTTGTTTTCTGGTTGCGCTTCTTCGAGGCGGGAGGTGGTCTATTTGGGCACCAAGAGTTATGAGAAGCGTGTAAGCGGATTTACGGTGGATTTTACAACCGCACGTAAAAAGATGGTTGATTTTTATACGCAGCAGACCAATTCGCTTCCTGCTTCTCCTTCATCTAGGATGGCTGAGCTAATGGCCCAATTTCCCAAGGATGATGATGCTCAAAAGGTGCAAAGAGACGACCGGAAAGTGATGCTTGGTGCCAGCGATCACAGGGTCATCGTGGGGGATTGGTATCACTTTCATAGTCCAGACAAGCAGGGAAGAATTTCAAAATTCGGTGTGCAAGTGAATGGTTTTACTGGGGAAGTGAAAAGCGTATCCACTATGGATCGCTTGGGTGAGTATTACTGAAGCTAGGGCCTGTATGTGCCATGCCATGGAGCTGTGTAGCATGAATTGCTTTCTTTGAATGGTGAAACATTACGGTGCTTTTTGTTTCTTTGTATAATGTAAGTTGGTTGGAGGGTTCTTCCGTCGCTATGCGACGGTGGTTTTTGTGGAATCAACGGCGGCTTAAAAGCCGCCGCTAGGAATCTTGGGCTCGCTGACGCGAGCGGGGAGGGCTGAAATTTCTAAAAATAGTTTACCCCTGTGCCTATAGATGTCACAGGGGGTGTGGTAGAACGGGAGGCAGATGAAAAGTATGGGAAGGCGGAAGCAAGGTTAGAAGGCAAAGGGGAGGGCAGCCGGGACGGACTGCCCGGACGGCAGGCCAGAGGCCTGCGCTACGTTGGAAAAAGGTGAAGGAGGCCGCATTTACCTGTTTTTCTTTGAATGGTTGTCGGTTAAGTTGAGTCCGAAATAAGCCATGTCGTTGTCGAAGCACAAAGTAATGAAGTTAAGCACTTTAATGGGTGCTTTGGTGGGGTTTTGCGTGGTGGCTTCGGCGGGGGCGGCGGATCTGAACCAGAAATACACAAAGGAAATCAGGCCGCTGTTCGAGAAATATTGCTTCAACTGTCATAAGGCGGAACGGGCCAAGGGTGGCGTGGATCTCACGAAGTTCAATGATTTGAACAGCGTGATCCATGATGCGCGCGGTTGGGAGACGATCGTGCGGCTGGTGAGGGATCGTGAGATGCCGCCGGAGGATAAGAAGCAACCTACTCAGGCGGAGCGCGAGGCGATGATCGGTTGGGGGCGGGATGCGCTTTCGAGCATTGATTTCAATACGGTGAAGGATCCGGGCCGTAAGGTGGCGCATCGGTTGAACCGCTCGGAGTATAACAATACTGTGCGGGATCTTTTCAATGTGGGTATCAAGCCCGCGGACAGTTTCCCGGCGGATGGTGGTGGTGGTGGTGGGTTCGATAACAACGCGGATACGCTGTTCACGCCGCCCATCCTGATGGAGAAGTATCTGGAAGCGGCAGATGCGGTGCTGAAGGCGGCGAGGCCGGAATATGTCTTTGTGGTGCCGAAGTTGAGCCGTATCTCTGAACGCACGACGGCGATCAAGAATCTGGAGTATCATCTGCCGCGCGCTTTCCGACGTCCCGTGGAGCAGGAAGAATTCGCGAAGTATTTCCTGCTGTATGAGAAGACGGTGAAGGAGGGCGGCACGTATGAGGATGGGTTGAAGCTGGCGCTGAAGGCCATGCTGGTCTCGCCGCATTTCATCTTCCGCATTGAAGACGAGAAGCCAGGTAATGAGGCGCATAGCATCACGGATTATGAGCTGGCCACGCGCTTGAGTTATTTCCTGTGGTCCACGATGCCGGATCAGGAGCTGACGGATCTGGCGCGGCAGAACAAGTTGCATGAACCGGCAACGCTGGAGGCGCAGGTGAAGCGGATGCTGGCGGACAAGAAGGCACGTTCATTCGCAGAGAATTTCGCGGGTCAGTGGCTGGGCGTGAACCGGCTCAAGACGACGGTGGAGCCGGATCGGCGCAAGTATCCGATGTATACGAAGGGGTTGCGCGATGCGATGTATGAAGAGCCGATCGTGTTCTTCCAAGACTTGGTGAAGCGCAATGTGAGTCTGGTGAATCTGCTGGATGCGGATTACACGTTTGTGAATGAGGAACTGGCGAAGCATTACGGATTGCCGCCGGTGGCGGGGACGGAGCTGCGCCAGATTTCGCTTAAGGATAAGAATCGCGGCGGGTTGTTCGGCATGGGCGGTATTCTCACGCTGACGTCTTATCCGCAGCGGACGAGTCCGGTGTTACGCGGTAAGTGGGTGTTGGAAGAGATACTTGGTACTCCTGCGCCGCCGCCACCGCCGAATGCGGGTGGGTTGCCAGCGGATGAAGCACCGCGTGAGGGGCTGACTTTCCGTCAACGCTTGGAGAAGCATCGTTCCAAGGCGGAATGCGCTTCGTGCCATAACAAGATGGACCCGATCGGGTTTGGTCTGGAGAACTTTGATGCGATCGGGCGGTGGCGCGTCGAGATCGGCAAGGAAAAAGTGGATGCCACGGGCGAGTTCTCTTCCGGCGTGAAGTTCACGGGGCCGGCGGAGTTGAAGAAAGTCTTGCTGCTGCAGCGGGACCAGTTCATCCACAACCTGACGGAGAAGATGCTGGCGTATGCGCTGGGGCGCGGATTGGAATTTTATGACGTGCCGAGCGTCAAAAAGATAAAGGCCGAAGTGGCGAAGCAAGATTTCAAGGCGGAAGCACTGGTCATGGAGATCGTTAAGAGTTATCCTTTCCAGCACCGCCGGAGTCGTGATTGGCAGGAAAAAGTCGCAAGCAAATGAGCAATAAGTGGCAAATCTCACGTCGTACCATGCTGAAAGGCATGGGTGTGTCCATGGCGCTTCCGTTGCTGGAGGCGATGAAGCCGCTCGCTTCCTTCGGGGCTGGTGCTCCCATTGCCAATAGCGAAATGCCGAAGCGTCTGGCGGTGCTCTTCTTCCCCAATGGCACGCATGAGCATAAGTGGACGCCAGAGGGTGAGGGCGCAGATTTCAAACTTTCGCCGATCCTTGAGCCGCTCGCCGAGCATAAGAAGGATTTGCTGGTCTTCACGAATCTCTGGAATCAGGCGACGAATACGGGTGACGGGCATTATGTGAAGGACGCGGCGTTCCTCACGGGCACGACAATCACAAAGACGACGGGTGCGGATGTGCGCAGCAATGGTATCTCTGTGGATCAATTGATCGCGCAGAAGATCGGTAATCTGACGCCGTTGCCTTCCTTGGAGTTGGGCATGGATCCGCCGAACACGAGCGTGGATACGAACGTGGGTTACACACAGCTTTACGGTGCGCACATCTCCTGGAGCAGTCCGGTGACGCCCGTGGCGAAGGAGATCAATCCGCGGCTGGCGTTTGACCGTCTGTTCCGCTCCAAGGCCGGTGGCAGCACGAATCCGCAGCGGGATCGCAGTGTGCTGGACTTGGTGATGGATGATGCGAAGCAGCTTCGCGGCAAGGTGAGCCATGCGGATCAGCGCAAGCTGGACGAGTATTTTGAATCCGTCCGCGCCATCGAGCGGCGCATCGAGTTCGATGCGAAGCGGCAGGCGCAACATTACGCAGACTTGGGCATCATCAAGAGTGAGGTGGATGCCTTGGATCAGCGGATCGCGAAGTTCCAGAAAGACCCGAACCAGTTCGGGGTGGATCACACGGAGAAGGTGCGCTTGATGCTGGACCTGATGGTGTTGGCGTTCTGGTCTGATTCCACGCGCGTGAGCACGTTCATGTTCGGTAACTCGGTGAGCGGACGTAATTTCTCGTTCTTGCCGGGCGTCAAACAGAGTCATCACGAGACATCGCATCACGAGAATCACGCGGACAAGCTGGAGCAATACCGGATCATCACGACGTGGTTCAGCACGCAATACGCCTACATGCTTTCCAAGATGAAGAACATCAAGGAAGGGAACGGCAATCTGCTGGATAACTCGATGGTGCTGTTCGGTTCTGGTTTCCGTGACGGTAACGCGCATAATCCGCACAACCTGCCGCTGGTGCTGGCGGGCAAAGCTGGTGGCACGCTTAGCACGGGGCGGCATCTGACGTATGCGAAGGATACACAGTTGTGCAATCTCTACCTGAGCATGATCCGTCGTATGGGTGTGCAGGCGGAACGGTTCGGGGATAGCACGGGGGAATTGGCGAAGTTGACGGTGTAGGCCGGTTGCACCGGCGGGCGATTTACGGGGAAGCATGTATGACACTGGAGGAATATCGTCGTACGTATACTGCGGATGATGCGGCACCGGGCTGGGATGCGATTGATGCCCGGTTACGACCGATTTATCCCGGCATCGAACCGCAACATTGGGGGACGGTCATCAAACACATGTTGGGTGGCCCCGATCCCATTGACGGTGTCAGTGTGTATCCTTGCGCTCAAGTATCTGGGAAACATCACCACTATGTCACATATGGTTTTTCATCGCTTTATTATGATGAGGAAGCGGTGGGTGGTGACTTCAGTAAATACGGTTTTGAACTGACGTTTCGTTTGAAGCCGGAAGCTGATGAAGGAGATGTGCCGCCGGTCTGGGTGGTGAATCTAATACAGAACATCGCGCGCTATGTGTTCAAGACGGGGAAGTGCTTTGATGATTTCCATTGGATACCCGCCAATGGTCCCATCCGGGCTGAATCGGAAACAGAGATCACAGGGTTGATCTTTGTCACCGACCCGGTGCTGGGTGTCATTGCTACGCCACACGGAGAGGTGAAGTTTCTGCAAATGGTGGGAGTGACTGATGCGGAGATCAATGCGATCAAGAACAAACAACTGGATGCGGCTGCATTGATTCAACGCCTGGCCGAGGATGATACGTTACTGGTGACTGATTTGGAAAGGCGGGTTTCGTTTTTGGATGTCTGAGAGTTTGTTATCACGGCGTGGTGTCGTGATAAACTAGCATGTCAATGTCATGAAGATCGGAGGTATTGCAGCTATCTGCCTTGGTTTTGTTTGTGGGCTGTGGATCACAGCTTGCTATATCATGCGCTTCACCTATGTGAGACCGTTGGCTCAGAGTCATCCGCAAGCGTATGAAATGGCGCGGGCATCTGTTCATTCTTTGGCCACGGATTTTTTTCTGCCGAGTGTCACTATATGCGTGGCCCTGATGTTTGCTGGAACTGCTCTAGTCCGATTGAGCGGAAAACAGAAACCTTAATCGCCGATTGGGAAATCGGCGCTCCACGAGCTAGAGCCTCCTCATCCTGCAGGCTCGGGACTGTTACTTTTAAAGGGGGCCGCCTCCTGATCCCGCATGCGGGACTATGAAATCAGATTTCCGCGAAGACTTTTTCTAGGAACTTTCGGTTTGCCACTGCGTTGGCGGTGACTTCTTCCGGCGTTTTCGCGGGGGCGGCGCATTCGATCATGACGGGGCCGTTGAACCCGGCTTCTTTGAGAACTTTGAAGACGGCTTTGAAATCTACCTTGCCCGCGCCGAACTGGATCATGACGTCGGTTTTTTGGGTGGCGCAATCTTTGGCGCAGAAGCCGGTGACGTATTTGGCGATAGGCTTCAGTTCTGAAACGGGGTCTTTACCGGTGTAATAGATGATGTTCCCGGCATCGAACCAGACCTTGAAGTTCGGGTGGTTCACTTTTTCTAAGCACTTCAGCACTTCATCGGAAGCGCCGCTGCTGCCACCGTGGGGTTTGAGGACCATGTTCACGCCTTTATCGTCGGCGTATTTGGCGGCGTCGGCCATGGTGGCGTAGTAGTTATCGTATTGAGAGGCAGCACTCACACCGCCGGAGAGGAGATATTTCAGACCGAGTTGCGCGGCGTAGTCGATGAGCTTTCGGCAACCGGCGATGGACTGGTCCACGGGCAGGTTATGCTGGGATTTAAGCCAGGCGATGTTCGGCGTGAGGCCGCGATCGTTGATGCGTTTCTTAAGTTCCGCGATGTATTCCGGGGTGGCGGTGGCCGAGAGGCCGAGATCGCCCTTATGATCGCCGACGAGGCCGGTGGACTTGAACCCGCCCGCTTTCAGGCCGTCCAAAGCCACATCGTAACTCCAAGCGCCCCAAGGGCGGTTGAAACAGCCGATCTCCCACTTGGTCGCTTCGGCAGCGGTCAAAAGAGCAGGACCGGCGGCAATGAGAGCGGTAGTGGTCTGGATAAAATGGCGGCGGCTCATGGAGTGGGAATTCATACAGATAAGTGATACTTACCGACGGTTTGGGGTGAGGTCAAATTCTAACAAAACTTACTGAATTGGGTGGTGTTATTGGTCCTATCCTTGACAGGGCAACCGGCACCCGATGAGATGAGCGCTATTCCAAATCGGTGAATAGAGCGGTGGGTGGATTCGTCTACGTAAGACGCTGACAGACAGAAACCTGCCATTTTGGCGAAGTCATGATGTTGAGCAACTTGTTGAGCGGCAAGCGGTCACAAACGCAAAGCCGGACGCGAAACCGTCCATGGCTAACGGCAGGCGTTTGTCTGGCGGCAGTGGGATTGGTGGCGGGTTGCACTTCGAAGCACTATGCCAAGCGGGCCGATGATGAGACGTACCGAATCATCGCGAAAAAAGAGGCGGCAATATTCGGACGCACCAATGAATTCACCATAGATACCAAGTATAGTGGCATCGATCCTTACGAACTCAAGGCCCAGCAGATCATTTCTGAGAGATTGGAGGCGGGGGATAAGTTGCTGACCTTACCAGATGCTTTGGAGATAGCCGCGCAGAACAGCCGGGATTATCAGTTGCAGAAAGAGCGGCTGTATCTCACCTCACTGACGTTGACTGGGAACCGTTACAATTTTGGGCCGCAGTTTTTGGCCCAATCCACCGGCACCTTGGGTCGGGACAGTGCCGCAGATACGAGTGGCCGGGTGGCCAGCACAGCGGAGGGCACTCAACTCCTGCGTACGGGCGGACGTTTGACGGCGACTCTGGCGAACGGCCTCTTCAAATACTTCACAGGTGCTCCGCAGAAAGAAGCGGTGACAGTGGTGTCCTTGGAGTTCGTGCAGCCTTTGCTGCGTGGTGCGTGGGCCAAGGTGGCGGCGGAAAACCTGACGCAGGCTGAGCGCAACGTGGTGTATGAGCTGCGGACCTATAACCAGTTCCAGAAGAGTTTCGCGGTCAATATCGTATCCAGCTACTACCGCATCCTGCGGGAAAAGGACACGGTGCGTAACCAATACAGCAACTACTTGCGGTTGAAAGTTTCCATGGAGCGAACGGTTGCGCTGGCGGCGGCTCCAGGCCGTTTGACGCCCACTCCGACGCAGGCGGACCTGGCGCGTCAGAGTGAATTGCAGGCGCGGCGCAATTACATCTCGGCGGTGAAGCGTTATCAGGACGTGGTGAACGATTTCAAGATCACACTCGGATTGCCTGTTGGACTGGAGCTGAAGTTTGATGACAAGGCGCTGGATGACATCCGCGCAATCGGGTTGACGCCATTGAATTTTGACCAGGTGGCCGGTTATCAGTTCGCGGTGACGAATCAGCTGGAAATGCTGAACTCGATCGATCAGTTCGAGGATACGCAACGCAAGATCCGGGTGGCGGCGAGCGGTTTGAAGCCAGGATTGAATTTCTTTGCCCGGGCAGATCTGGATTCCGAGGGCAATATCGATTACTCGAAGTTCGACATCGACAAGGTGCGGGTGTCCACGGGTTTGAATCTGGACCTTCCCATCGACCGTTTGCTGGAGCGCAATGTGTATCGTACTGCGCTGGTGAATTTCGAAGCCCGTATCCGCACGCTATCCCTTGAACTGGACGATCTTCGCCGGGACATCAGCGAGGGATTGCGGAATCTGGACCAGCTCGCGCGCAGTTACGAGATCCAGAAGATGGAGTTGCAGCTGGCCGACCGGCGTGTCGAGCGTGAAGAGATGCTTCTGGAAGCGGGGCGTTCCCAAATCCGCGACTTGATCGAGTCGCAAGACGCCCGCATCCGTTCGCAGAACGGCGTCACGCAAACACTGGTGGACTACCATATCGCCCGCATGAACTTGTTGTTGCGGATTGGCCTGATGAAGACGGATATCGACCGTTTCTGGGTGGCTGACCAGCAGTTGCCCGGACATATAGCCACTGCGCCGTTGAGCCCGGCGGTTTTGGCGGCGCCTGAATCGATGATCACCCCTGACCAACTTTTTGGAAACTGATGAGAAGTTTACGTTCCATTTTTGGATTTGTTTGGACCAAAGCCCGGCAAAAACCGAAGACTGCTGGTATCGTCACGGCGACCGTAATGGTGTTGCTGTTCATGATCGTGCGTTCAGGCAGCAAGGAAGAAACGACCGCGACCCTGTATCATACGGTGAAGCGAGGTGATTTTCTGATCTCGGTGGTGGAAGGCGGCAGCATCAAGGCGGTGAACGAGGTGGTGGTGCGTTCAGAATTGGAAGGCAATGCGCCGATCCTCTCCATCGTGAAGGAAGGCACCTACGTGAAGAAAGGCGACCTGCTGGTGGAGCTGGATTCGGCAGATCTAAAAGACCGCCTCACCCAGCAGGAGATCACCACCGAGAGTGCCCAATTTGCCTACGTGCAATCCAAGGAAGCGCTGACGATCCAAAAAAGCCTGGGCGACAGTGCGGTCAAGGATGCTGAGCTGGCGCTGGAACTGGCCAAAGATACGCTCGAAAAATATAAGGAAGGCGACATGCTGCAATTGGAGCGCAACGCCGAGAACACCATCACCCTGGCCAAGGAAGATCTCTCCCGTGCGGCAGAGAAACTCGTGTGGACGGAGAGGCTAGCGGCCAAGGATTTTGCCAGTCAATCGGAGGTTCAGGCAGATAATCTAGCGAAGAAGCGCATTGAGATCACTCTGGCAACGGCGGAGACGGCGCTTCAACTGATGAAGAAATATGACTTCCCGAAGCAGTTGCGCCTGTTGCAATCCAACGTGGATCGGGCGGAGGTGGAACTGATGCGCATCAAACAACGTACGCGTTCGCAAGAAGCGCAGGCGGAAGTGGAACTGGAAGCGAAGCAGCGCACGCTGGACTTCAATGAAAAAAAATTGCAGCACCTCAAGCAGCAGTTGGAGTTCACGCGGATCAGCGCTCCGCAGGACGGCATGGTCATTTATGCCTCCAGCACGGGCGGTAACCGTGGCAACTATCTCATCGAGGAAGGAGCCACCATTCGCCAGAAGCAGGACATCATCGTGCTGCCGGATGTTTCTCAGATGATGCTGGAAGTGCGTGTGCATGAATCGCATGTCGCGCAGATCAAACCCGGCCAGCGCGCTTATGTGACGATCGATTCGCTGCCGGATCGCCGTTTCAAAGCCTCCATCCGCAAGGTGGCCATTTTGCCGGATTCCAACAGCCGCTATTACAACCCGAACTTGAAGGTCTATCCAACCGAGATCGTTGTAGAGGAACAGTTGCCGGACTTGAAACCGGGTGTTTCCGGTCGTGCCGAGATCGTGGTGACGAATCTGCCTTCCGTGCTGACAGTGCCGATCCAGGCGGTGACGACTTCGCGCGGACAGCAGGTGTGCTATGTGCAAAACGGCAAGTCCACGGACCGCATCCCGGTGGAAGTGGGCATGTATAATGACAAGTTCATCGAGATCAAAAAGGGTTTGAAAGATGGTGATACCGTGTTGCTCGCCGCGCTGGCGAACACCGAGATCGATCTGGGCGGATCCATCGTGCAGGCTGATGAAGTGGATACAAATGAGACTTCGGTGGCCAAGCAGATCCGGGAGGGCACTTTCAACGATGGAGGCAGCGGCAAGTCCTCGCTCGATGCCGGTGGGGAGCGCAAGTCCCAGAATGGTGAGCGCAAATCATCCGGCGAACGCAAGTCAGGTTCGGGTGAGCGCAAGTCTGGCAGCGGTGGTGAACGTTCCTCCGAGGGAAGCGGCGGGGAACGGCCGTCCAAATCATCCTCCAAGTCCAACGGCGGAACTTGAGCGGCAGCAGGCGCATATGACAGGGAAGCCGATCATCAGCATCAAGGGGCTGGAGAAGTTATACATTCTCGGTGAGGTGGAAGTACGCGCCCTGCGGGGCGTGAGCGTTGACATCGAGGAGGGCAGCTATGTGGCCATCATGGGGCCTTCTGGTTCCGGCAAATCCACCATGCTCAATGTGCTGGGTTGCCTGGATCGTCCTACAGCGGGCGAGTATTATTTGGGAGATGAGAACGTTGCCACGATGGATGACGATCAGCTTTCGGACATCCGGGGACGTCGGCTTGGTTTCATCTTTCAGTCTTACAATCTCGTTCACCAATTGACGGTGGTTGAGAATATCTATGTGCCGTTGTTCTACCAGGGCAAAGACCTGAAGGACTATCAGCGGCATTGTGAGCGGCTGGCGGGATTGGTGGGCTTGGACAAACGATTAGACCATCGGCCCAAGCAGCTTTCCGGCGGTCAGCAGCAGCGTGTAGCCATCGCGCGTTCATTGGTGAATGATCCATTGATGATCCTCGCGGACGAGCCCACGGGTAACTTGGATTCCAAGACGGGCAAGGAAGTGTTGGATCTGATGGACAAGCTGAACGATGCGGGTAAGACCATCGTGCTCGTCACCCACGGTCCTGAGGTGGCGGAGCGGGCGCATCGCGTGTTGCACATGAAGGACGGGGTGATCGACCGTGAGGTGATCAATCGCAAGTTCACTCCGCGCAAACAGGCGAACAGCGACTGGCTGACGGCCATCGAAAAATCTCTCGGTATCAACTCTGCACCATGATCGCCTACCGCGTATTGCGAATCGTCCAGTTGGGCATCAAGAGCCTCTTGCTTCACAAGATGCGCTCGGCACTGACGATGCTGGGCATCATATTCGGTGTGTGCTCGGTGATCGCGATGCTCGCGATCGGTGAAGGTGCTTCCTATGAGGCGCAGGAAACCATCAAGAAGCTGGGCAGTAATAACGTCATCATCCGCAGTGTGAAGCCGCCTGAGGAAACGTCATCCAGCGGTGGTGGCAGTGGGCGCCGCAGTTTCGTGAGCGAGCATGGCATCACCTACAAAGATGCCGGCCGTATCCAGGGGACAATCCCGGGTGTCGCGAGCGTTTTGCCAATGCGAATCATCCGTGACAACGTCATCTTCGACCAGAATAACATCCAGGTGCAGGTGATCGGTACTCATCCGAATTATCCAGAGATGACGGGAGCGAAAATGATCCGGGGACGTTTCCTCAGCAGCACGGACGAGAGCCGTCAGGCGAATGTGTGTGTGATCACGCTGAGCCTCGCACAACATCTGTTCCCTTATCAGAACCCGTTGGACGAAGAAGTGCGCATCGGTGCGGATTACTACCAAGTGGTCGGTCTTTTGCAGGAGCAGGGCACGGACAAACAACGGGCGCAATCGGGCAATGTGGAAGGGCAGGCGCTGGACAGCAATGTTTACATTCCGCTGGCCACGGCGCGCAGCCGTTTCGGCGATGTGGTGGTGAACCGTTCAGCGGGCAGCTTCAGTGCCGAGAAGGTGGAGTTGCATCAATTGACGGTGCAGTTTCACGATCCGAAAGCGGTGGAGGCGGCAGTGCCGCAGATTGAGGCGCTCTTCGGCCGCTTCCACAAGCGCAAGGATTTCGAGTTCATCGTGCCGTTGCAATTGCTGCGTCAGGCGGAGCAGACCAAGCGCATCTTCAACATCGTGCTCGGTTCCATCGCGGCCATCTCGCTATTGGTCGGTGGCATCGGCATCATGAACATCATGCTCGCGACGGTGACGGAGCGCACGCGCGAGATTGGCGTGCGCCGTGCGTTGGGTGCGAAGAAGAAGGACATCATCACGCAGTTCCTCGTGGAAACGGTGGTGCTTTCGTTCGGTGGTGGTTTAATCGGTGTGATGGCAGGTGTGATCATTCCGTTGCTGGTGTCTCATTTCACGGACATGAAAGCCATCATCACGTGGTGGTCGGTGGTGCTGGCGTTCAGCATCTCCGGATTGATCGGCGTGGTGTTCGGGATCTATCCGGCGAGCAGCGCGGCGAATTTGGATCCGATTGATGCCTTGCGCCATGAGTAAATAAAAAGCCGCGCCAAAGAAATTGGCGCGGCCGGTGAGTTTTTCCTCTTAATTAGCGCGTTGCCGCTGTCAGCGGGGCACTCTCAATCTTCGGGCTGGTCCAGAAACCAAATTCCCAAGCCCAATTATTCGCGCGGTTTTCGAGACGCAGTTCAACCGTTTGGCCGGCGAGCGGAGTGAGGTTGATGTCGATGGCCTGCCATTGGTCTTTGGAACCTTTGATGAGGCGCTTCTCCAATTCTTTGCCGTTGGCGAGCACGACGAGATCCCAATCACCTTTCTCATGCGCTAACACGTCGAAGAGCAGGCGGGTCTTTTGACCGGCGGGCACGGCGAACTTGCGGACGAGGGCGGCGCCTTTCTCTTTGGTGTAAGGATGCGTGATGAGCACATTCTGCTTGCCCGCGTAATCGGTCAGGCGATTCGGCGTGGCCTCAAAATCTGGGGCTTCCACGCGCCATTCGGGATTCCAGTGGGAGACGGATTCCCAGTCCACTTCCTTGTATTTGATCTCGGAGACGGGTTTACCTTTCGGCTGCGGCGCGGCTTCGGTTTTCTTCTCGGCCGGTTTGCCTTCGGGCAAGGCGTCTTCTTCCAGCCAGGTGAACGGTTTCTTTTCCTGCGGCGGATTTAGCAGGTAGGCGATCATGTTGCGGAAGTCTTCATCGGACATCTGTTCCAAGCCTTCAGGCATCACGGAGAGTTCGCTCACGCGCATGGTCTTGATGTCGGACTTGGCGACGATGTCTTCCTTCGGTCCGGCGGAGAGGATCTTCACGCGGGCATCGTTGTTCTCGATGATGCGTCCAGCGACGATGCGGTCGTCCTTCGTCTCGATCTCCACGTTCTCATATCCCGCACCGATGATCTGGTTCGGATCAATGATGTTCGCGAGCAGGGCGTTCAAGCTGGATCGACCGACACCAGTGAGGTCAGGGCCGACATCCGCGCCTTCACCGTAGAGCTTGTGGCAGGTGAAGCAGGTACGCTGGGCGATCTCGTGACCGGCCTTGAGGTCCGGTTGCTTTTTAGAATCAAGAATCATCTTGCGCTTAGCGGCGATGAGTTTCGTCTTATCAGCATCGGCATCGCGGACGCGACCGAAGACGAGTTGCGCGCGGCGGGCGAGCATGCCGTAATCCGCCTGCGAACGCATCATAGTGCGGATGCCCGTGGCGGAGACATCGGTGGTGGCGACTTGCTTCTGCTCCAGCGCGGAGAGAAGGGTGGAAGCCCAGCGATCGCGGGTGGTCATGATGTCGGCAGCCGCACGACGGACGGGCGGAGTGAAGTTGCCCCAGCGCGCGAGAATCTCGTTCGGCAAGGCATCGCCGCCGATCTCGGCCAAGGCGCGTAAGGCTTCCATGGCGAGAGAGTCGGGATTTTTCACGCTGATGACTTGGAGGAAAGCATCTCGCGCGGCCTGGTTCTTAAGCTGGCGGACGACCTGCATTGCTTCACGACGTTTCTCGATCGTGGCGCTCTGGTCATTCACCAATTTCACGCTACCTTGCACGGCGGCGGCATTGCCCCAGAGAGTGCCGAGACGTTGAGCACGCTCTTTCACTTGCGCATCGCTGCTGGCGAGGAGTTTGTTCAGCACCGCAGTCGTATCGCCGGAGGGGACGATGGCTTTGCCCTTTTGGCCTTCGAGCAAGCCGTTCAGGGCGGCGACGGTGAGGGCGGCATCCTGATCAAGCAGCTTGCCGATAACCTCGGTGGCTTGCACGAGCAACTCCGGCTTGTTCAGGTCGCAAACGCGGCGCATGAGCTTTTGCGTGAGCTGGCCGGAGAGGGGCATGTTCTTGGCTGCGCTTTCGACGGTCCATTGGAAGGCGACATCGACTGCTTCCGGGATGAGCGGTTCCGCGGCAAACCAGATCATGAAGGGGATGAGCGGGTCTTTGCCATCGCGCGAGGCTTCGATGAGGTTTGGGATGACATCGCCCAGGTCCACTTGCTTGGCAGGCGGAGTATTCACGGTGAGTGAACCGCTGGTGAACTGGCGCACAGCTGTGGCGACAGCCAAACGTACAGATGGATCGGGGTCTTTTGCGAGTGTTTCGAGTGCGGTGATCTCATCCTTCGTGCCGACATTGCGTTCACCGATGAGGCGGGCGCACCAATTACGGATCGCGGGTTCGCGATCGGTGCCCGCGGCGAGCAGCACGTCATCATTCAAGTAACCGGAGCTGTGCATGGTCCAGAGGGCGGCCAGGCGGGCTTCGAGTGTGGTGCCGTTCTTGAACAACTGCTGCAGGTGGCCCATCACGGTGTTGTCGCGACGTTCGTTGAGGAATTGTTGAGCAGTGCGGCGTTGCCAGACGTTCGAATGAGCGAGGAGCTTCACGAGTTCTGCGCTCGGGAGCTTGGCGAGGTTCATGTCTTTGCTCGGGCGGCTCATGATGGGTTTGCCCTTTTCCTTGCCGGTGTAAACGACGCGCCAGATGCGGCCGTAGGTGCGGTCCACACCCTCTGGGTCGGCACGGGCGTTCTGGTAGCACGGATACTTGTCATACCAGTCACCGAGCCAGATGTTGCCGTCAGGACCGGTTTGAATGCTGATGGGGCGGAACCAGCCGTCATTCGCGCGAACGAAATCAGGACGGTCACTGGCGGTGAAGCTGGAGCCGTTGGGCTTGAGTTCATCCATATGCACGGAGCTGTCATGGATGTTGCCCATGAAAATCTTACCCGTGTAGGACTGGGGATATTGGTTGCCCTGATAGACCTGCACACCGCAGTAGGCGGCGCGGAAATGTTTGTGATCCACAATGCTCGCCAGACCGCCGCGCGGTGAGTGCATGTCGGCATAGCCGTAGGGATTCGCCCAGATGCCGCCTTGGCGGACGAACTGGCCACCGGGAGCCATGTGGAAGAGGTGATCGATGACGCAGGCGCTGACGAAAGCATTGCCCGCGCGATCGAAGTCCACGCCCCAAGGATTGCTGGTGCCGTCGGCGAACACCTCGAACTTGCGCGTCTGCGGATGCCAACGCGCCACGGCGGCGTTCATCACCACGCCGGGGTCATTCGGCTTTTTCGGATCTTTCACGAGAGAATGCGTGAAGACGCCGTGAGTCATGTAGAGATGACCATCCGGTCCCCAAGTGAAACCGTTCAGCAATTCGTGACGGTCCTCGAGGCCGAAGCCGGTCATGACGACTTCGCTGGTGTCGGCTTTGTCGTCACCGTTCGTATCTTTCAGGAAGAGCAGGTGAGGGGCTTGGCCCACGTAGGCACCGCCGTTGCCGAGGATGATGGCGGTGGCGAGGTTCAGGCCATCAGCGAAGGTGGTCACCTTGTCGGCGCGGCCATCGCCATCGGTGTCTTCGAGAATCTTTACGGTATCACGGGGCTTCGCGCCTTTCGGAGCGCCGAGGGGGTATTCGTAGAGTTCCACCACCCAGAGGCGGCCACGTTCATCCCAAGTCATCGCCACGGGATTCACGACCATAGGCTCGGAGGCGAAGAGGCGCACCTCGAAGCCTTCTGGCACGGTGAATTTCTTCTGCGCTTCAGCGGGCGGCAGGGGCTCTGAAGCAGTCGGCGCGTAAACGCCGGTGAGTTGTTTGCCCTGGCCGAACGCAGCGAGCGTTCCACCCAAGAACAGCAATGAGGCAAAGAGATGACGGACATTCATAAAGTGAAAGTCCGCCTATCATGAACGCAAATCAGAAACGTTCAACGGAGGAGACGCACATGGGCATATCTGGAATCAACATCAATGCGCGTTTTGTTGATTGAGATCACTTGGTGTTCAGTTGAGTGGCATATACTCGCAGCAAGAGTGCGCTGGAGCGCAGCTCTACTGGTATGGGAACGGTTGTCTGCGGGGCGGTTCCAGTGACGGCTAGCTTTTTAAACAACTGGCCTGAGTAAGATAAGAATTCGACTGTATAGGACGTGTCTTTCTGTGAGGGAAATACAGCGGCGAGTTTGCCGTCTTCCATGACCAGTGAAGTCTTTATCGAAGGTTCTATACGTGCAGCTCGACTGGAGGTGGCACTAAGCGCAGCGGAAGAAAGAACGGTTTCTCCTACTCGCACACGGAAGAAAGGTCCTGATTCATTCAAAGAGGTGAAACTGGCAGTACCAGATGGAGCTTGAAACGTGGTCGCCTCACGCCACTCGGCCAGATCACTACTGGCTTCCAAAACGTATGTGGCAGATGTCTGCAAGTTAAGCGAGATGCCAGTCACTTTTACGGTGTCATGGAGAAGGTTGGTGATTTTGAGGTCTGGATTCTGGCTCTTGGCTGTAAAAACTGGCTCTGAACCATCAGCATATTCCGGTGGGCAGGGAACCAAGCAGTAAATTATTCCAGTGGCTTGAACAGGAATTCCATATTCCGGGTGCGGTGTGGTAATTCCCAGATAAATGCCCAAAGGATCCATTCTGAAATGCCGATAAGGGCTGCGGCAGCGGAAAACATGCACTGAAGGACGGGTTAGAGATGTTACTGGATTCCAAATTGCTTCACCAGAAGAGGGAATGGTAACCCAACCTTCAGGAGCTTCCATTTCTTGTACTGACCCAAAGTGTACTACAAAATAGTTGATCTCAAAAGAAGTCGCAAAATGATGCGTTGGAAGCGTTATCGTGTAGCGAAACCAGCCGTCCCCTTCATACCGGCTCTCCAACTCGAGAGAGTTACTTGCACAGAATCCCTTCATGCTGGACAGCAGAGTCAGCAGGATTAGCCAGAGCTTGGCTGAAGAACCCTTGGGCATAGTCTCAATATGCTAATCGGCGAATGGCTGCGTTCAAGCCACAATTCCATGGAGAAACTCTGATTTTGCTCCCAAATCGCTTTGACTCTATCCCTTCAATCATTAGCCTGTTGGGAAATCCGAAAGCGCAGAAATACTATGAGATTTGGCATCAATTCATTCCTTTACGTTTCACCGTTCGTCACGGAGAGCACCAAGCTCTTCAAGCAATTCAAGAAATGGGGCTTCGAGACCGTGGAGATCCCGGTGGAAGATCCTTCCCACATCGATCCGGCCAAGCTGAAGGCGGAAGCGGCTAAGGCGGGCATCGCCATCGGTTCCATCTGCGCGTGCATGGGCCCGGGACGTGATTTCCGCGGGACTGCTGAAGAACAGAAGGTGGCGACGGATTATGTGATGACCCTGATCGATCAAGCCTCTGCCATGGGTTGCCCGCGCATCATCGGTCCCATCTACTCCGTGGTGGGAAAGGCGGATGCGGTGGAACCGGCGCAACAGAAGGTGGAGTTCGACCTCGTGGTGAAGAACCTCAAGCCGATCGCGAAGTATGCCGAATCCAAGGGCGTGCTGCTGTGCATCGAACCGTTGAACCGTTTTGAAACGGACTTCCTCAATACGTGCGACAAGGGCTTGAAGCTCATCAAGGCCATCGGCAGCAAGGCGGTGACGCTGCATCTCGATACGTTCCACATGAACATCGAGGAGAAGAACCAGGCGGCGGCCATCCTCAAGGCGGGCAAGAACCTCGGTCACTTCCATGCGTGCGGCAGCGATCGTGGCACGCCGGGTGGCGATCATATCGACTGGAAGCCGATCGTGGCCGCGCTGAAGAAAATCAATTATCAGGGTGACGTGGTGATCGAGTCCTTCACGACGGATGTGAAGGTCATCGCCCGCGCGGCGGCCATCTGGCGCAAGATCGAGCCGAACCGCAATGACATCGCGGTGAAGGGCCTGGCGAACTTGAAGAAGTTCTTCAAGAAGAAGTAAGGCCCGCGCTATAGCGCGGGAATGACGAATTCCGAAGCACGAATGACGAAGCCCTGGATGAGAGATCATCCGGGGTTTTAATTTCTAATGTAGAGCTCGCTTCTCTTTCCGTTTAGGGAAAAGGAAGTTGATTCATTTGGATGTGTTAGCGCGTATTGAAGAAGGAGGCACTTTGACGAAAAGAGTTGGGGCTCGACGGAGTCTCGCCCTACCACGCTTACTTCTTCTTCAATGAAGAGAGATACTCGACCAAGTCCACCAGTTCTTGCGTGCTCATGGTCATCTGGAGGCCGGCGGGCATGATGGAGAGTTTCATGGTCGAGCGGCTCTTGAGGTCGGCTTTGGCGACTTTGCGGACGATGGTGGTGGCGTCTTTCACGCTAATGGAATCGGAGGTCTCGCTGACGATGAGGCCGTAGATCTCGTCGCCGTTTTTGAGTTTGATCTCCCAGGATTCGTAGCCGAAGGAGATGCCGGCGCTGGGTTCAAGGATGGATTCGTAGAGCGCGTCCTTGCCGAGTTTGGTGCCGATCTCGGAGAGGGCGGGACCGAAGTCGCGACCTTGGCCGTTCACGACGTGGCAGGTGGCGCAGGTGGATTGCACGCGGAAGAAGACGCCTTCGCCGCGTTTCACATCACCTTTCATGGTGAGCAACTGGCTGACGGCGGGCAGAGGCTGGGCGTTGCCGGAGAGGGGCAAAGGCAACACGTCAGCGGCTTCCTTCTGCACGTTCGGGAAGCGGGAAGCGTTGAGCTCCGTGGTGGCGATGAAGCGCAGGTCAGCAGGAAGCTTGTCTTCCTTGGCGAGCTTGAGGATGGCTTGCGCGCCGGATTGGACTTTGGCAGCGCCTTTCACGGCTTGGCGGCGGATGGTGAGGTCGCGTTTCAGGTCGATGATCAAGGGGAGGAGGAGCTTCTCGGCGTTTTGGCCACCGACATTGCCGGTGGCATCGACGAGGCTGGTGATGCGGGTGACGTTGGTCTTGGCGAGTTCGGCTTGGACGAGAGTGAGGCCGTTGTTCGCGAAGAGGGCGCGCAGGGCTTCGACGCCAAGCTGGTCGTTCGGTTTCTGGATGGCGAGCTCGAGCAGGTCGGGATTGCGGTCGGTGACCTTGAAGCGTTGCACGAGGTCCACGAATTCAGCGGTGCCTTTGGAGCTGTCCAATACGCGGGTGAGCGCGGCTTTGAGTTCAGGCTGCTCATTGATTTTATTCGCGGGCAGGCGGCTGAGGGCTTCGCTGATGATGGCGGACTGGTTGGCATCGGCGGCGGTGAGGGTGCCTGCGCTTAAAGCCAAATAGCAGATGAATGGAGCAAATGCTTTCATGCCTAAATTGTCTGTTGCAAGACGGTGTTATCGGTGTTTCTGGGAAAGATGTCTACCGTCACTTGCACCGGACAACAACAATCTCTCCCAATATCGGCAAAGTGTTTTCCAAACCCTGAGAATCAACCAAGTGTTGCGAGAGGATTTGGTACAATAAGAAAGGCCGCCGTGGAACACTTTTCCGCGGCGGCCTTTTCTGAATTGCGGTGGCTACTTCTGGCTCAGTTCCGGAGTGGGCTGCGCGTAGGACTCGATCTTCGCAGCCAGAGCCTTGGCGGTCGCTGTGGGTTCCACCTTCTTCTTGAAGAGGATGTCTTGAACCCACACGTACTCGCCGTAGTACCGCATGTTATCTTTTTCATTCGGGGAGACCGCGCCACCTTTGATGGTAGCGCCGCCATACAGTCCCTTCGTATCCGAGTAGATCAAGATGGCCTGATCATCTTCGTGAACGCTTTCACCCGCATTCGTGCTGGAATCACCCGCTGTGCCTTCCGCCGCGCCACCGAATTCGCCGTTGTGATCGATGAGTGCACGAACCGCATTCGTATTCATCAGCACCATGACCATGAAGGTCTGTTGGCCGCCGACTTGGAACCCGATGCTGCCTTCATTCGCATTGTAGAAAGCAGGCGCACTCCATTCTTTCGTCACGGAATCACGCACCATCGCCACGCCGCCACCGCCCTGGAACCCGATGATGAAACCGGCTTTCGTGCGGTCGAGCAGTACGATGCCTTGTGCGTTCTTCAAAATCTTGGCTGGAATGGCCTTGTCCGGTTTGGCCTGCATCGCCTCAAACTTGGAGGTGAGTTTCAGGATGCGTTGGTCCAGTTCTGCCTGGCTCGCCGCCATGGCCGAGCAGGCGAAAGCGAGCATCATCAGCGAGCTAATCAGTTTTTTCATAGTCTTGTGTGTTTGTTACTAATTTTTCACTAACAAGTCTGTATAGTGCATCGCATGTGCCAAGGATGCACGCGTCTCAGAATTAAATGTAACTCATTGATTAATAGGAGATTAAGAGTTTTTAAAACTGTGAAATTAACGCTGCCAAAAGAGAATTTAAATGCATTTTGCAACAAGGGCTGTGTTTGCATGCTTTTCATGCAAAACGACGTGGCATTTCACCTTAAATCGTCAGCATCCGTTCACGTCCGCGTACCAGCCATTTTCCAACAGCCTTCCTATTCTCCACTGTGACGACTGATCCATGCAGTGCCACTGTAGGGCAGATGTGCCGAGGAATGCCGTAGAGGCAATCGCCAACAGAAAACTCATTAGCACGTGGGGTCTCGATCACCAGATGCTCCTCGCTCTGGCTGATGGCATTTGCATCAGGCAACTGCGGAAAGAAAACGCGAGGATGCGGATTTTCCGCCGCAACCGCCTTGTGCCCGAGGTCGAGGCAGAGCCGATTTTCGCCCGGCTTGCTGATGACGCGCACGAGCAACATGGCGGCTTGCTGAAACCCCAGATCTTTGAAGCGATTCCCGTAACCAAAATCCCAGAACACATACGTGCCCGGACTGCACTCGCGATCGGGGTAATTTGCGTGAATCGGAAATGTCGGCGTGCCACCGGCGATGAAACGCGGCACAGGCAGGCCTTCCGTCTGCAACTGCGTGCGCAACGCGAGCACCGGAGCCATGCCGTCCTCACACGCCTTCGTGCGTGCCGTGAGATCTTCGATGTGCAGATGCCCATCGTACGCATGCAGGCCATCTGCTATGAGTCCTGGAGCTTTCGCCAGTTCACGATAGAGTGCCAACGCCCGTTCATCCGGTGGCACACCTGTGCGATGCATCCCGCAATCGATATCCAACAGCACCGGAATCTTTACACCCGCTTGCGTCGCGGCTGCAGAGAGCGTTTTCAGCGCACCTGAGTCATCCACTATGGTGCGAAACGTCACTTGTGGAAAACGTCGGATGAGTTCAAGCAATCGCGCCACATTCGGCCCGACCGGTTGATAGGAGAGCAGCACATCCGTCATGCCATGCGTGGCCGCGAGTTCTGCTTCGGCGATTGTCGCCGCCTTGCACTGTATCACGCCCGCTTGCACATGCATCTGCGCCATCTCACCAAGCTTGTGTGTCTTGATATGCGGACGCAAGCGGTCCGGTCCGCCGGTCATCGTGAGTACGCGTTCCAAGTTAGCCCGGCAACGCGCCGGGTAAACGAGCAGGGAAGGGGAGGGAATCTCCGCCGCGTTTTCTACGACGAACCAGTCTGTGCTCATATATCCGATAAGTGGGTGCCGGTTTAATTTCAGAACCGGTTTTGCCGGTTACGGTGAAGCGGCTTAAAAGCCGCGCTCCACAGAGATGTCAGTTATGCAGCTCAAAAATCACTTCGATCTCCACGGCGATATTTCCAGGCAATGAGCCCATGCCCACGGCACTGCGGGCACCTACGCCATCATCCGATCCCCAGATCTGTTCGTAGAGTTCGCTGTAGCCGTTGATCACTTTCGGGTGGTCAGGGAAATCAGGCGTGGCGTTCACCATGCCGAGCGTTTTGATCACGCGCTTGATGCGGTCCAGTGAACCCAATTCTTTGCGTACCGTGGAGAGGATGGCCAATCCCGTCTGACGAGCGGCGACTTGTCCGGCCGCCAAATCTAAGTCTTGTCCCACCTTGCCGCGGATCATCGTGCCATCGCTGCGCAATGGACCGTGTCCGGACACGTAAGCGAGATTGCCCGTGATGACGACGGGTTTGTAGATGCCTCCACGCGGAGGAGCAGGTGGGAGTTCCAGTTTGAGTTCTTGGATACGTTTTTCGGCGCTCATGAGTGGCGATTTGATTTGCGTTGTTGATACGTGAAGCGCCGAACTCTGGCAAGGACTCGACGGAATCTCTTCGCACCTCTACTGTCCACCAAGGCGATGAAGCAATTGAAGATTTTCTGCGACATACAACTGAGCGAACCAGGGTTGAAACGTCTGCGTGAAGGCGTGGCCACGCATGAGATCATCCTGCCCTCTAAGATGCTGAGTTCGCCATTCACGCAGTCCACCAGGGATACGGCTTTTGATGAGGTTGAGATCGCCTTTGGTCAACCCAACCTTGAAAACATCTATGAGTCAAAGAAGCTGAAGTGGATACACATCTCCAGTGCCGGCTTCACCCGTTATGACACACCTGAATTTAGAGCTTTTGCGAGTGAGCGTGAAATCCACGTGACGAACAGTTCCACGGTGTATGCGGAAGCCTGCGCGGAGCATGTGTTCGCATTCATGCTGGCTCAGTCGCGTCGTCTGCCGGAATCGTTGAAAGCGCGTTACGAGAATAACTCTCCGAAATGGCTGCATCTGCGCCATTCCTCGCCCCTGTTGAAACATCAACGCGTGGTCATCCTCGGATTCGGCGGCATCGCCACCCGCTTGCTCGAGATGCTGAAGCCGTTTCACATGGAAGTGGCGGCGTATCGACGCAAGCCGCGTGGGGATGAAGGCATCCCGATCATCAGCATGGCTGAGCTGCCGGATGCGCTTGCCCAAGCAGATCACGTGATCAACATTCTGCCGGCCAATGCGCAATCAAACGCGTTCGTCTCCAGCGAGCGATTGAAGCAGATGAAGCGCGGTGCGGTGTTCTACAACATCGGACGTGGTGCCACGGTGGATCAAGCTGCGCTGGTGGACGCCTTGAGCACGGGACATCTCGGAGCCGCATGGCTGGATGTCACCGAGCCGGAGCCTTTGCCTTTGGGGCATCCATTGTTGAGCTTGCCGAATTGTTACATCACTCCGCATGTGGCCGGGGGGCATCATGATGAGACAGGATTTCTCATCAGCCATTTCCTGAACAACTTTTCGCGCTATCTGGATGAAGCACCGTTGCTGGATCGGGTCATGTGAGGTTCATGGGCCGCGACTGTGTGCGCGGAGCACCAGTCGCAGCGGGAACTATTTTTTAGAGGTTTCGAAATATTTCACAGGCGACTTTGCTTGTTCCCGTGCTGCGGCTGGTTCCTCAGAGGAACACCCCGACACCGCATCGGGGCAAGCCGCCGCGGTCCAAAAGAAGTTACTTCCCGCTCTCCTTCAACTCAAACGTCGCCACCATGCTGCGATGCTGGGAGCGCCGTCCCGGTTCTGCTTTGCACGCGATGGGCTTGAGCTGGCTGCTGGAGAAAATTTGATCCAATCGCAACCATGGGCCGAAGAAGGTGAGGGGGTTGCGCGTGAAGCCTGGGAAGGTCAAACCATAGCCGCTGCCAGCTTGTTCAAAAGCATCCGTGAACTGGTCACAGTAGGAGTTATAGATCTGCCCGTGATTCGGCACATTGAAATCACCGGCGATAAGGACGGGAGCTGTTTCTTTCTTGGCCAGTTCGGCGATCTCCGCCGCCATCTTTTTTTGATGATCCCAGAAGGCTTGCGTCTCATTGCGCAGCTTTTCGCCGTAACCGCCTTTACGTCCGAAGACGGCTGCCACGAAACCGCCCTTGCTCATAGGCTCAAGAATTTCACGTGGTGACGTGAGATGCACGGTGTAGATGACCAGATCGCGACCCTCCCAATCCAGGACGGCTCGTGCAGCTACTGGTCGCCGGTTCAGTCCGCGTTGAGGCAGAAGTTCCGCCTGCTTGATGGGAAAGCGACTGATGAAGGTGAACTCATCTATGCCGCGCACGCTCAGACCGGGATATGCTTTGGCGAACTGCGCTTCCCGCCCTGCTTCCTGAAACACCACCACATCCGGTTTCTCTGCTTCGATGAAATTTGTAGGGCTCTGTTTGTTATCCTGCCCGCGATTGTTTGTGAGGATTTTGATGGATGCACCTTTGGGTGTTCCGGCAGAACCGAACTGCGGGTCCATGTAAACAAATAGAACCAAAATGAGTGCTGCAATATGCAATAAACACCAACGAGGTTTGATGAGTAAGGTGAGCGGTCCCAAGACGATGACGGGCAATAGCCAGACTTGTGGCGGAATATACAGTGCAAAACACAGGAACCAATGAGTCTCGGCCCGCCATTCCAGCAAAGCCAGCACCAGACACAGGATGATGCCGTAGCTAATATTTACAAAGAGCAGTCCTCGATGAAGCCACTTGAGCAGTTTATGTATGGCACCATCAGGATTTCGCCAGTCTTTCAGGGTCTTGAGCAAGCACTCCAGCAGCTTGATCAGCGGTGGATCATCCGCTGGGCTGGGCTGGTTGGATGGCGTTTGCATCATGTGCGTCTGTATTCTCAGGTTCGAGGCGGTGAGGACAATGCTAAAAGAGTCCGAATGGCACTTGCAGAGTGTGTGGTGACTGCCTATTTTCCACGTTCGCTGAAAAAGCGTGATAAGTAACCTAGTCCAGCCCTCTCCATGAAGCGCTCCTTCGCCCTTATTTTAACTTTGTTGTTGGCAACTGCTCTGACCGGGCGGGCGGCGGAAAACCAAGTGCATAGCGCACCTGAAGTGAACCCGCCGAGTTTCACGCGGACTAATTCGGTGACATTGCCCAAGGCAAAGGCGACTTTGGCTGTCGGGCCGACGCTTTACTCTATCGGCCAGCCGACGGATGACGAACAGCTTCACCTGGAGCTCATCAACCGCGCGCGTGCGAATCCTCCCGCAGAGGGGCAATGGCTGGCGGCATTGACGGATCCGAATGTAGTGAATGCCCTTAATTACTTCCATGTCGATCTGGGAGTGATGATCACCGAGTTTAATGCGATCGCCGCGGCGCCACCACTGGCTTTTAACTCCAAGCTGATGGGGACTGCCCGGGTGCACAGCCAGTTGATGTTCGACCAGCGTACCCAGGCCCATGTGCTGCCTGGCGAGCCGGATGTGGATGAGCGGATCGTTGATGCCGGCTATAATTTTCAGAACTTGGGTGAAAATATTTTCGTGGCATCGAAGAGTGCGCTCTATGGTCACGCCGCCTTTCAGGTTGATTGGGGACAGACCAACATCAATTTTCCTGGTGAAGTGACATTTGGCATGCAGAACCCGCGAGGACACCGAAACACTATCCATAATCCCGCCTTTCGAGAAGTTGGGGTGGGCATTTATTATGGTTCCTTTGGAGTGAACATCGGGCCACAGGCCGTCACTCAGGATTTTGGCACCCAACAAAATGATGCTGAGCTTGGCGGAAAGCCATTGCTGACGGGGGTGGTTTACAATGATTTCGATGGCGATCTTTTCTATGACTTGGGTGAAGGACTTGGAGGGGTGACGGTGGAAGTCACCGGCAACCAGTACTATGCCGTCACAGCCAGCAGCGGCGGTTACACGATTCCTTTGCCGGGGAATGGCAACTATACAGTGACGTTCACAGCAGCGAATGGCGGCAGCTATACGACGAATATCACAGTTGCTGGTAACGCGAACTTCAAGGTGGATTGGCGCCCGGTGTATCAGATGCCGACGCTTACGGGCCCAACGCGGCCGGTGAATGGATTCAACATGACTTATTCGTTCAGCACGCCGGTCGGTATCACGAGCTATGCGTGGCAGGCGATCGCGCTGACGCCGCTCACATTCACGGATAATGCGGATGGCGGGTTGAATAACTTTAACGCGACAATCACTGGCGGGTATTCGGCGACTGGTGCAGATAGTGTCGGCAATCGCGCTTCCGTATTCCATCTGGCTAACCCCGGAGCGGGTGAGCAGATTTTGGAGTATAAAACTAAGTTTGTTCCCAAACCGGGGGCTTCACTTTCATTCCTCTCACGTCTGGCTTTGGCCACAACAGATCAGATTCCTCGCGTGCAAATCTCGCAAGATAATGGCGTGAGCTGGCAGACTGTCTGGTCGCAAACGAGCGGCGGAAATCAATCGGCACAATATACTTCGGTGAATATCGATCTGGGAGGATTGGCCCGGGTGGAGACGAAATTACGGTTCAATTACTCCTTTTTCTCCGGCAGTTATTATGGAGATACGGGTTTTAACTATGGCTGGTGCATCGACAGCATCCAGATCTCAGGTGCTGACACCGCTTCTGTGGCAGGCAGCGGCACGGTGAACAATACCTCGCAATTTCTTTTTACGGCCAGCGTCTCGGGTGATTATCTCGTATCATTGAAACCTTCGGTAGCGGGGCGCAATTATCCTGCGGCTAATGTGCTCACAGTTCAGAGTGTCGCGGCACCTACGGTCACGATCAGCGCGGTGCAGAACAGTCCATCTAAGAAGTTTGATGTGGGCCTTTCCCATGCGGCCTCGGGTCAGGTGAAAGTGTGGACGGCTACGAGTGTCGCTGGACCTTGGATGGAAGAAACGGGCACTTCTCTCCAGACATTGACTGCGGAGCAAAGTTTTCGGGTAACTCTGCCGACGTTCACTGGCCATCGGTTTTACCGTGTGCAGTTGACTCCGCAGTAAGAAGGGGAAGCACTTAGGCTCCTGTCTTAGCCTTCAATTCTTCGATCTGTTTCTCCAGATCGCGCATGCGGCGGATGATGTCAGGGAGTTGCGTGCTGGCGATTATCTGACGTTTGGCCACTTTATCAGGGAACGCGGGCGTCCCTAGCACCTTGCCGCCGTCCTCGATATCCCGCATCACGCCGCTCTTCGCGCCGATGGTCACTTGATTGCCGATCTTCAAATGATCAGCGATACCCGATTGCGCCGCGACCACGCAGTAATCGCCCATCTTCGTGCTGCCGGCGAAACCGACCTGGCCGGTGATGATGCAATGACGGCCGATGGTGACGTTATGCGCTACATGCACGAGGTTATCGATCTTGGTGCCTTGGCCGATGACGGTGGAGCCGAGGGCGCCACGATCAATGGCGGTGTTCGCGCCGATCTCCACATCGTCATGGATGATGACGTTGCCAATCTGAAGAATCTTGCGATGGCGGCCTTCATCCAGCACGTAGCCGTAGCCATCTGAGCCGATAACTGTGCCGGCGTGGATGATCACGCGGTTGCCCACCTGACATTGGTGATAGATGACCACGTTCGGATAGAGTCGGGTATCATCGCCCACTTCGGCATCGCGACCGATGTGGTTGCCGCCCATGAGCACGGCGCGGGCTCCGATCTTGGCGCGGGCTCCGATGACGCAATTAGGGCCGATATGGGCGCTGGGGTCCACTTGTGCAGAAGCGTCGATGACGGCACTGGGATGAACGCTTGGCGTGTATTGGTCTGGCGGAAAGAAAAGAGGGAGCAGACGGGCTACGGCGATACGCGGGTTCTTGACGCGGATGAGTGTCTTCTTGGTGGAATTGAATCCTTCCGGGACAAGGATCGCGGAGACTTCGCTGGCTTCAGCCGCGGCGAAGTAAGTTTCCTGGTCGGCAAAGGTGAGGTCACCGCTGCGTGCCTGATTGGCGGCGGCGAAACCGGTGATGACGACGGAACCGTCACCGATGAGTTCTCCGCGGACTTGTTCAGCGATCTGGGCGGCAGTGATGGGCATAAAGGATGATTGGATTCGAGTTTACCCTCATGCCATTCACGAAGGCGGGATCATTTCGTCGGCAAGGGGACCATCTGCTGGGTCTCCACATCCCAGACTTTCAGGCGCAGGCAGCGAATGATGTCCATGGGATGCAGAGAAGTGACCTTGGGCTTCTGCAATTCCGGCATACCACTGAGGGCTTCCGGCAGGCGGTAGAAGGGAATTTTGGAATTGAGATGATGGATGTGATGGTAGCCGATGTTGGCGCTGAACCAGTTCATCAATGTGCCCATCTTCATGAAGCTGGAAGACTCCAGCGCGGCGGCATCGTAGGTCCACCCGGCATTGTCACGGAAGGTCACTCCCGGGAAATTATGCTGGGCATAGAAAAGGTAGCTGCCGATGCAGCAGGAGATGCCGAATGGGATCAGCACGGTCAAAACCACTGCCACCCAACCGCCGATCGCAGCGACCACCACAATCAAGGTGACATGAAGGACAAAAGCGATGAGGCAGTCATAGTGTGCCTTGGGATTGTTGAAGAAGGGATAAATGCTCATCCCGAAAAGGAACATGAAGGCGTAGCCGAAGAGGATGGTCAGCGGATGCCGCATGAACAGGTACTTCATGCGCTTGGCTTTTGAGCACTTCAGGAAATGCTCCTTGGTCATGATCGGGTAAGAGCCGATGTGCGAGCCCTTCAGCTTGGAATTGTGATTGTGATGATGATTGTGCGAGCTGCGCCAGATGCTGCTCGGGCTCAAGATGAAGATGCCGAAGAGGCGCATCAACCCTTCCGCCAGCTTGGAATTCGGCAAAATAGCGTGGTGCTGCTGGTCATGATAGATGACGAAAAAGCGGAGGATCAGCAAGGCACTGAGCACACTGCAAACGATACGACCGGGGAGGCTGTGATTGAACAGGGTGCCCGCCATGAACGCTATCAGGAGAGCCGCAGTGGAAAGGATATACCACCAGCTTTTGGCCGGGTGGTCGCTCGTATATGGCTTGGTCGCCAAGATCAAATCTTTACCAGTGCGCATGCTTGGGCTAAGGCGGGCGAATAATCTGCTAAAAACCACGCGCTGTCCATGGCGGACTTTATCGCATCAATAGATTATCACATTTTGATCCGCGTTCAGCATTTGGCCGATTTTCGCTTTTTGCCGAGAGTGCCACGTTTTTGCACTTTCTGGATGTAATCGGTGGCGGAGAAGACTTCGCAACTGTTATTACCCATGTCCGCAGTCACCTTGCCGATCTTTTCAGCGGTTTTCAGGGCGAGTTCGGTGAGCGGGGTGACGCAGGAGCCGACGGCGATGATGAACATGTTCATCTGGTAGCGCACGAGGTCGGGGGACTCGTGGATGGTTTGCTGGACGCGTTTCAGGAGGTCTTTGAGTTCGGCGAGGTTCAGTTCGGCATCTGGCTTTACGGAGACGAGGCTGCTGAGAGTGGCCCAACCGGTCACGGCGATGAGCGGTTTCTTGGAATCGATCCATTTCATGGCCATCGCGTGACCATGAGGGCTTCCGGCGGCAACACTGGCGACGGCTCCGGGTAAACCGGCTCCGTAGGCACCATCGGCCCAGCGTTGCAGGTCGCGCTTGGTCATGCGGGCGTCATCGGCGATGAGGCTGGCGAGATACATGGCGTCGTAATTGCCCGTGGCGTAGAGATCGAGCGCGAGCCGGTAATCCATCTTGATGCGCTTACGTATCTTTTGCAGGTCGCCGATCTTCACTCCGAAGCAGGGTTCTTTGACGCCGTGATTGTTCATCATCACGCGCTTGTAGCTCGCGGTGCCGAGGGGTTCGAGTTCAGCGAGGATGGATTGGGCGGTCATGGGAGTGGCTTGTTGATAGCAGAGATTGATTGAATGCCCAATGAGGAATTTGGCTGTTGTTTCGAGTTTCTTGTTTGTGGTTTCGAGTTGGGGGACTGTGAATCTGGATACGACTGTGAATTACCGGTGCCAACCCGAAACCAGAAACTCCAAACCCGAAACATATTCTAAACCGCTTGGACGGGTTCTTCGCTGAGCGCGGGGGAAATGGTGTCGATCTGATAGGATTCGCGGCCGAGACCGTCAGTGCCGAGGCTGGCTTCCATAGTGCGGCTCAGGGGCACTTTGTAGTTGCCGCGGATGCGGACTTCCCGCCATTGGAGAATGGAATCGATATGGCGGGCGATGTAGGAGGTGTAGGAAAGCGCGGCGAAAGGATACTCCTTGTCATCAGAGGCGAGCCATTTGCCTTGGTCCTGAAAGCCAAAACGGCGGTAGAAGGTGAGCGAGGCAGGCAAGGCGAAGATGAGGAGATGATTCATCGTATCGGGTTTGCCTATCCCGGTCCTGCCCACACGTAGCAAAGTCATAGTGGTGCCGATGCGATCCTTTTGGTAATCAGGATGCACCAAGCCGTAGCAGAGGGTGTAGATGTTCGGGCCAAGTCTTAGCAGCCCGGAGCAGGCAATGATTTTACCCTGTATTTCCGCGACAATCATACCGTTTTCCGGCTGACGCAGATGGGCGGCGAAGGCTTTTTCGTCACCTTCTGGAAAGCGTCCTGCAGAGACCAGCCGGTAGAGGGCCATGAGGCGAGGGTAATCTTTTTCTTCGCAAGCACGGAAATTGATGGGAATGAGCAGGGGAGGGTTCAACTCGCGATCCAAGTCCGTGTAAGCGAACTTGCGGCGGACCCATGTAAGCAATGCGCGCATGAATGAGACCCAAGGATTGCCCTTGATCACTACAGTAAGCCTTCATATGGGGGTGTCTAATGAAAGTTTTTGATGGAGTTTCCAGTTTCTTGTTACTGGTTAAGCGAATTCTGGGGTTGTTCAAAATGATAGGTCTTATAGGGCCAATATGACAAATGATTCGAACGCTGAGACGAGTTTTGAGTCGAATCAGAAAAACCCATTTTAGGGTGAAGATGTAATTACGGACAGCTTGCTTGTCGCAGTTGTATCGTTTGGAACCTTGCACTACAGTGTGCGGCACAGAAATTGAACCCATGAAACGGCTAACGCGCTTCTTTGTCCTGCTTGGTCTCGTCGCCTGCACGGCGCTCGGGCATGCCCAGCAGGTGTCCGTGGTGGAAAAGGAACTCTCCAATGGCATGAAAGTGCTCATGCTGCCGCGCAAGGGCGAGCCGACCATCTCCGGCGGCTGGGTGGCGCGCGTGGGCAGTGCGAATGAGCGGCCCGGCATCACGGGCATCGCGCATCTCTTCGAGCACATGATGTTCAAGGGCACGCCGACGCTGGGCACGAAGGATTACAAGAAGGACTTGGAGATCATCAATGAGCAGGAACGGCTGCGCGACTTGATGCGGGCGGAGGAAGGCAAGATGCGCGATCTGTATCGCAAGGGTGAGATCGCCGATCCTTACAAGCCGGAGAACAAAACTGCGCGCTACAAGGAGCTGGAAAAGCAGTTCAACGAACTGATCAAGCAGCAGCGCGAGATCATGGTGAAGAACGAGTTCGACCGCGTTTACACGGCCGCGGGCGGTTCACAGATGAACGCGTTCACGTCGACAGACATGACGGCGTATTTCATCACGGTGCCAGCGAATCGCTTGGAGTTCTGGATGTGGATGGAGTCGGAACGGCTCTTGCGCCCGGTGTTCCGTGAATTCTATGCGGAGCGCGATGTGGTGTTCGAGGAACGCCGCATGCGCACTGAATCCACTCCTACGGGCCGCTTGGAAGAGATGTTCAACGCGATGTTCTGGGAATCGCATCCATATTCCTGGCCAACGGTCGGTTGGCCCTCGGACATTCCCGCCATCAGCAAGGTGCAGGCAGATGAGTTCTACGCGCTGTATTATCAGCCGCAGAATCTGACACTGGTGCTGGTGGGTGATTTCGATCCGAAAGATTGCGCGGCGCAGTGCGAGCGGTATTTCGGGCGCATCGCGAAGGGCAAACAACCCGCTCCCGACGTAGTGACGCTGGAGATGAAGCAGGCGGGCGAGAAGCGCATGAACGGTGAGGCGGAGGCGAATCCGATGGTGGATATCCTCTATCACACGGTGCCGTTCGGTCACAAAGATTCTTACGCGCTGGAAGTGCTGGGACAGCTCCTCTCCACGCGCACGGGCCGTCTCTACAAAGGGATGGTTCTCGGCAAGCAAGTGGCCACGGAGACTTGGGCGCGACAGGATGGTTATCGTTGGGCGGGCTCCTTCAACATCGGTGGTGAGTGCAAGGATGGCGTGACGCCGGAGAAAGTTGAGGAGGCCATCTACGCAGAGATCGAGAAGATCCAGAATGAAACGGTGTCTGCCGAGGAGCTTCAGAAGGTGAAGAACAACTTCGCGGCGAGCGAGTATCGCAAGCTGGCGAACAATCACGCGATCATGTTCCAGCTCATCTACAACGAGGGTTTCGGTGATTGGAAGGAAATCAATGAAAGCGGCAAGAAGGTGCAGACCGTTACGGCCGATGATGTGAAGCGCGTGGCGAATGAGTATTTCAAAAAGGAGAATCGCGCGGTGGCGACTTACACGCGTAAGCCGGGCAAGGAAGGCGCGGCGGGTGGTGATGACATCTTCGCAGGATTGAGCGAGGAGCAGAAATCGGTCATCCGCAAGGTGCAAGGCTCCATCCAAGCGGAGAGCAGTGTGGAAAAATTGAAGCAGGCGCAGGAGCAGATCACGAAGCAGATGGGCGGCGCGGACGCGAAGAACAAACCGTTCCTGCAGGCGTATCTGAAAATGGTGACGGAACGTATCAACGCTTTGGAGAAAGGGACGAAATGAAGGGCATGACACGTAGAACTTGGCTGGCATTGACGCTCGCGGCCACGGCGACGACAGCGTTCGCGGCGGATATCCCGGATCGTCCGGAGAAGCTGCCGGTGAAGCCGCTGAAGTATGAGGCACCGAATCCGGCGGATTACCGCACAGTGCTGAAGAGCGGGCCGGTGGCGTATCTCGTTCCCGATCGCGAATTGCCGCTGATAAACATCAGCATCCTCGTACGCACGGGGGATTACCTGAATCCGGCGGGCAAAGAAGGTCTCGCGAATCTTACGGGTTATTTGCTTACGAAGAGCGGTATCGCTTCCAAGAGCGCGGAGGAGTTGGATGAACGGCTGGCGTTCCTAGCGGCGCAGTTAAATTCGGGCATCTCTGAGGCGCAAGGCACGGTCGCGCTAAACTTGCTCTCGAAAGATTTGGACGAGGGTCTGCAAATCTTGCGCGATGTGCTAACCGCACCGAAATTCCAAGACGACAAGATCGCCTTGCGCAAGCAGCAGACACTCCAAGCGATGAAGCAGCGGAATGATGATTCTGCCGCGATGGAGTTGCGCGAGCGGCGCTTCCTGCTCTATGGCGACAAGTTCTTCATCAACCAGCATCCGACGGCGGCTTCCATCGAGTCCATCACGAAGGATGATTTGAAGGCGTTTCATCAGAAGTGGTTTCATCCGGGCAATTTCATCATCGCGGTGAATGGTGACTTTGATCGCAAAGAGATGACGGCGAAGCTGGAGAAGCTGTTCGCGAACTGGCCATTCAAGGGCGAGAAACCGCCCACAGTCCCGAGTGAAGTGACGTTCGCGAAACCGGGCGTTTACGTGGTGGACAAGGATGTGCCGCAAGGCCGCGTGTCCATCCTGTTGCCGGGCGTGTATCGCGATAATCCGGATTACACGGCCATCACGGTGATGAACGACATCCTCGGTGGTGGCGGGTTCACCTCGCGCATCGTGAATCGTGTGCGGTCGGATGAGGGCTTGGCGTATTCAGCAGGCTCGGGTTTCCCGGGCGGCATTTATTATCGCATGGCGTTCGTGGCGGCGTTCCAATCGAAGTCCGGCACGGTGCCGTATGCGACGTCCATCGTGATGGAGGAGTTGGAGAAGATGGCGACGCAGCCGGTGACGGATGAAGAACTGGTCACGACGAAGCAATCGTTCATCGATACGTTCCCGCAGAGTTTCTCCACGGCGGCGCAAGTCGCAGGCACCTTCGCGAGTGATGAGATCACGGGGCGTTACGCGAAGGACCCGACGTTCTGGAAGACGTATCGCGACAAGGTGAACGCGGTGGATGCGAAGGAAGTGAAACGCGTCGCCACGAAGTATCTCACGAAAGATCAGGTGGCGATCCTCATCGTGGGCAAGAAAGAAGACATCCTGAAAGGGCATCCCGATCACAAGGTGAAACTGACCGACTTGAGCAAGGGAGGATTAGTGGATGTGCCCTTGCGCGATCCGCTGACGATGAAACCGATGGCGAAGTAAACCGTTTTCAGAAAGCCTTAAACTGTTTGTTTTGAATGGGTTAAGGCTTTTCTGTTTTTGGATGCGTCCGTTTTCTACATAAGGCTAGGGAATAAAATCCATTGGACATGCCTCTAAACGGGTGTATAAATCTACGCAGTTACCAACTGTTCATTCGCCTTGGCCGGGTAAGCTTGGGCGTCTTTTGAACGGTGGTGACACGGGTAGATATCACCCGTAACAAAGGTTAACCGTATGAAGCTCATCAAAGTGCTGGCCGTTGTGGCCATGGCAGTGTCTCTCGTAACGATCGCCCAAGCCGAAGACAAGAAACCGGCTCCGAAGGGCAAAGCCGGCGGCTGCTGCGCCAAGGCTGAGAAAGCTGGCAAGAAATGCGAGCATCCTTGCTGCGTCGAAGCCCAGAAGGCCGGCAAGAACTGCGAGAAGTGCGGTGGCAAGAACGAATAAGTTCTGCTGACAACTCTCAAACAGGCCAACCGAAAGGTTGGCCTGTTTTTTTGTCGGTTGCACCGACCGGCCAATAAAAACGTCTCCAAGGAGATGTTTTTATTTTTCCCATATTGGCCCGTGGGTGCAACCCACCAAAAGAAAACCGGCGGACCTTTCGATCCGCCGGTTCTTGAATTCGCTTTTTACAGCTTCGCTTATTCGTCGTCGCGACGGGCTTCGTCGGCGGCGTCGAAGGCGTGCTGCAGCGCCACGAGGTCTTCACCGGGCTTGAGCTGGTCGAGCAACTTCTGCTCTTCCTTGAGCTGTTCGGTGGAGTAGTTCGCGGCCTTGATGCTCAGACCGATACGGCGATCGGCTTTATCGATCTTGATCACGCGCGCGGTGACGTCCTGGTCCACCTTGAGCACGTTCTTGATCTTGTCCACGCGCTCTTCGCTGACTTGGGAGATGTGCACCAAGCCATCGATATCGTGAGCCAGGCCCACGAACGCACCGAAGCTCGCGAGCTTCGTGACCTTGCCGGTGACGAGGTCGCCGACCTTGTAGAACTTGTCGATGTTGCTCCACGGATCTTCGCCGAGTTGCTTCACACCGAGGGAGATGCGCTGGTTGCCCTTGTCGAGCTCGAGCACCACGGCTTCCACTTCGTCGCCCTTCTTGAGGACTTCGGAAGGATGATTGATCTTGCGCGTCCAGGAGATGTCGGACACGTGCACCATGCCGTCCAAGCCTTCTTCCAGCTCGACGAACGCGCCGTAGCTGGTGAGGTTGCGCACCTTGCCCTTGATCTTCGTGCCCACCGGATACTTGGTGACCGCCTGGTCCCAAGGATTCGTTTCCAGCTGACGCACACCGAGGGAGATTTTCTGCTCCTCGCGGTTGATGCCGAGCACGACCGCTTCGATTTCCTGGTCCACTTTGAGGACGTCGGAAGGCTTGGCGATGCGCTTGGTCCAGGACAGTTCCGTGACGTGCACGAGACCTTCCACACCGGGTTCGAGTTCCACGAACGCGCCGTACGGCACGAGGTTGACCACCTTGCCCTTGACCTTGGTGCCGACCGGGAACTTGTTCTCGATCGCGTCCCAAGGATTCGCGCTCTTCTGCTTCAGGCCCAGGCTCACGCGTTCCTTCTCGCGATTGATATCGAGAACGACCACGTCCAGCTCCTGACCCACCTTGAGCAGTTCGCTCGGATGACCGATGCGACCCCAGGACATATCCGTGATATGCAGCAAGCCGTCCAGACCGTTGAGGTCGATGAACGCGCCGAAGTCCGTGATATTCTTGACCGTGCCCTTGCGGATATCGCCCGGGACCATTTCGGACAACAACGCCGAACGGCGGTTGTTGCGCTCGGCCTCGATCAATTCGCGGCGGGACAGTACGACGTTCTGACGGTCCTGATTGATCTTAACGACCTTGAATTCGTAAGTATTGCCCACGAAGATCGCGAGATTCTTCGGCGGCACGATGTCCACTTGGGACGCCGGGAGGAACGCTTCCACACCGATGTTGACCAAGAGACCGCCCTTGACCACAGCCTTGACCTTGCCGGTGACCGTGATGCCTTCGTTGGCGGTGTTGACGATCTTTTCCCAGTTCTGTTTGAACTCGGCTTTTTCCTTCGACAAGACGACCATGCCGTCCTTGTCTTCGAGGCGTTCGATCAAGACGTCGATCTTGTCGCCCACCTTGACCACTTTGATGTCATCGAACTCATTGGCCGGGATGACACCTTCGCTCTTATAACCGATGTCCACGAGCACTTCCTTCGGGCGGACTTCGATGATTGTACCTTTGACGATTTCCTCGGCAGCAAAACGCATCGAATGCTGCTTCAGAGCTTCTTCCATCGTTAACATAACAATGTAATACTGACTGACTTGGGGACTAACAGGGAGGAGTATCCAGAAAAGGCGACGAAAGCGCCTTGAGAGGACTCCGATTGCCTAATTACTGACCGAACGTTGCGTGGCAACGGAGGGTTAGAGGTTAGGTTACCTGGTTGACTTATTTTTCTCAGCCTTAATGAACATCCGCACACGCGGCGTTCAGGCAAGGAGCGATAGTATAGACCGGGGAAGGCTATGCAAGGGCCATTTTAACCCCTCGTAGCCGCCGAGATATGGAGGCGGAACCGACCTATCCGTGGGTTTGTGCCAAGCAAGTGATCTCAACCAACCGCCCCATCGGATCCCGCAAATACGCTGAACGCCCCCAGTCATAATCCTTGGGGGGATAAGCGATGCTCAATCCCTTCCCGGCCAGTTCTGCCACCGCCGCATCCACATCCGCTACGCCATAAGCCTGATGATCCTCACACGGCAAATCATCAGGTCCGGGCACGTACCTTTGATGGATGAGCATCGTCAACCCGGAGTGATGGAAAGTGGCGATCGTATCGTCACTATACGTCGGTTCGATGCCCAGAAACTGCCGGTAAAACTGGACCATCGCCGGCACGTCCTCCACAAACCGCGCGATTTCCACAAGCCTGGCCGGTTGATTAAGCGGAAGGTTCATGCTTCAAATCTTTACTAAAGTGTCCAAGCCAGCGCCATCACACAATTATAGGTTCCACTTCCTCACCATCTCCTCAAACCCCACCGGCACATACTCCCCCTCATTCACAAAACCCGCACCCGCACCGCCACCGGCATTCACTACCTTCGTCTTAATGCCCGTTCCCATGCCCAGCCGCGAAATCTTCAAGTCCGCAATCTTATCCTCAATCCGCACAGCCACCGCGGAATCGTAAACCGCACAATCACTGATCGATACCAGCGCCCCACCGTAATCCCCAGTGCCACCACGCAGGCGCAGGCAGATCTCATTATCGCGGAACAGACACCGCTCCACCTTTACCTCCACATGATTCTTCAGGTTCAACGCCGCCAGATTCTCGATCTGCCCCGGCTGATTCCACCCGTAAAACACACAATGGCTCACCGTGATCCGGCTGCGGGGATTCTTCACTGATTGCTTCGTATCCAGCGCATTCTCACCCGGACGCTCGCCTTTCTTGAAACCCGCCGCATCCTCCGGCAACGGTCCGTTCCAAAACGTGCAATTCTCGATCAACACATTGTCCCACGGCCCGCGACCCGGATCGAACTGCACCGAATCACCGGACGTATAATAGATCTCGCAATTCCGTATCACCAGATTCTGCGGCCGCCCCGTGATCCCATGCGCATCCTGCTGATCCTTGAACGTCCCATTCAGCAGATGATGGATCTTGCACGACTCGATCACCACATTCGTCGCATACACTGTGATGCCGTTATGCCTCCCATTCAGTATCTCGCAATTTCGCAACGTGACATTATCCGCCGTGATCTTCACCAAGTTCGCCGCCGCCCACTTCCCATCCACCAGAATATTTTCATAAACCCCCGGCTTATCGATTACCAACCGCTCCACCTTGCGCGGACTCTCCTTGCAACCCACCTTACCTCGCACACCCGCCACATTCTCCGCCCCCTGCAAATGATCCGTGAACACAATGAAAACCAATCCAAGCAGAGCAGGGGATAACCAACGGGTGAACATGGGCGAATACTTTCACACTGAGAATGGAACGCAAGTTTCGGGATACGGATGAAATAATATTCAATCTGCTTTCGAATTGCAGGTGACTAATAAAACGCACGTAACGCTTACCACCCTCGCCCCTTGGAGGGGAGAGGGCCAGGGTGAGGGGTGCCGGGATGTCGTCTGAACACAGAAATGCAATTCCTATTAGAGCTTCGGATTTGGAGCTTCTTTTGAGCTTTGAGCTTTGAATTTGGAGTTTTTCTCTCCTACACTCCCCCGCATGACCCGTTTCGCTTTCCTTATCGCTTTGTCCGCGGCTGTCATCGTGTCTTTGGCATCTGCGCAAACCACTTTCGCCCAAGCCGCGCGCACCTACACCTTCGGCATGATCGCCAAGTCCCAAGGCAACCCATTCTTCGAAGCCGCCAGGGCAGGAGCTAATGACGCCGCCAAGGAACTCGCCGCCAAGCACGGCATCAAGATCAAGATCGACTGGCGCACGCCGAATGAAGAGGACGCGCAGAAACAGGCCGAATACATCGAGCAACTCGTCCTCAATGGCGCGGACGGCATCATCATCAGCTGCTCAGACGCGATCAAACTCACCGACGCCATCAACAAAGCCGTAAAGAACGGCGTGCCCGTGCTGACCTTCTCCGGCGATGCCCCGAACAGCCAGCGCTTCGTCTCTGTGGGTATCGATGACTTCGAATGCGGTAAGGCCACCTTTGAATCCCTCGCCAAATTGCTGAACGGTAAAGGCGTCGTCGCCGCCATCGATGGCAACCCGAACGCCGCGAACCTCCAACAACGCGCCGCCGGTTTCCGCGCCGGTGCGAAGGCCTATCCCGGCATCCGCATCGTGGACATCTTCTATCATAAGGAAACGCCGCAAGACGCCGTCGCCCGCATCGAGCAAGTCATGCAGGCAAACCCGGACATCACCGGCTGGGGTTTCCTCGGCGGCTGGCCGCTCTTCACGGATAACGCCCTGAAATGGCCCGCTGGCACCGTGAAATGCGTCTCCGTCGATGCCCTCCCGCAACAACTCGGCTACGTCCGCAGCGGCCATGTGCAGCTACTCCTCGGCCAGGACGTCTACAACTACGGCTGGCGCTCCGTGGAACACCTCGTGAACAAACTGCACCTGAAGAAGAATCCCGCAAAGGCCATCGACAACACCCAGCTCATGGAAGTGAAGAAAGAGAATGTAGAGCAAATCGCCAAGCAGTGGGAAAAGTGGCTGCCCAAGTGAGGACTCGTTAAATGGTTAAAATCGTTGAATCGTGAATCAATTCCACGGTTCAACGATTTAACGTTTTTAACCTGCCAGCATCGGGAAGGCGGCGACGCTTGTAACCTTACATAGCGCTTCCTCGTCTGGCTCGTTAACCATGAATGCAATGACCCGTTTTCTGGCACTGGCCATCACCGCCGCTTACACCCAGCTCCACGCCGCCGATCCCAAGACCCTCATGACCGAGCGCGGCAAGCTGCTCCTCAGCGAAGATTTCTCCAAGCCCATCGCTGCCGCCAAGGCCGAGAAAGGCAAGCCTGCTGCTGCCGGTTGGCGTATGGCCAAAGGTAAATGGGAAACGGTGGATGGCGCCTTGAAAGGAATCGAACTCAAGGAAGACAAGCACGGCGCCGTCGCCCGTTATCCGTTGGAGTTCAAGGACGTGGTCATCCAATACGATGTGCGTGTGGATGGGTGCCGCATGACGACCCTCAGCATCAATGATACGAAAGAACACGTCTGCCGCGTGCTGATCAACAAAGACGGCTTCACAGCCCAGAAGGATGATCACGACCACGATGGCCCGGACAAGGCGTTGAAGTTCGGCACACAAAAGATCGAGATCAAACCGGGCGATTGGAAAACTGTGGTGCTGGAAATTAAAGGGCAGGAGATGGTCGCCCATATCGATGGCAAGGCGATCGCGGGAGCGCATGAGTTGATCGCCACCGCAAAAGCGAATCTGGGTTTCACCGTTGGCGGGGAGTCAGCTTCTTTCCGTAACTTGCGAGTCTGGGAGGCTTTGCCGAATGAAGGTTGGAGCAAGACCAAGGAGAAATTGACCACGGCAAAGTAGTCGATTGCGCTGACAGCCAAGAGCGGGTTGTCTTCGCAGGGCTGTTTTCTTCCTTTGGATTTAGCCTGGGTTTATGGCTACAGTCTGGCCCGTGGCATCCAAGTCACCCAATAGCGGCAATAGTGGCGGCGGTAAAAAGAAGTCCGGCGGAGGTAGCATTATCTCCCGGATGTTCGTGCTGCTTGTATTGGCGATTGCGGGCTTGTGTGGCTGGTATTGGTGGCAATCGAACGATCCATTGCGAAAAGAGCCGCCTGTCATCGAAAAATATGTCGATGTAGATGCCATCAAGCGCGCTCCCGGTGTCTTGCTCTCCAATGAGAACTGGCAAGCCGTCTCCAACCGTGTCGCCACGAACCTCCCTTGGGCAGATGCAAAGACGAACAACTCTGCCACGCCGACGAATCAACCGGTTCGAGTATCGACCAATCAAATTGTCCGATCTCCTATCACCAATCAGGTCACCCGTCCAACGACCAACCAGACCGTTGTTCCTCCGGCCATCCCCATTGTCACCAGCAATAGCACTCCGGTCACTAACATGGTGGTGGAAGGAGCGCGTCCTGTGCAGACGACGTTGGAGGCGCAAGTTGCCTTGGCGCGACTTGGTTTTTCACCTGGCTCGGTTGATGGCACGACCGGTTATCAAACACGGGCGGCCATCCGTGGCTTCCAGCAGCGCAATGGCATTCCGCAAAGCGGGGAACTCGATGCGGCCACCAAGAATGCATTGCAGATCAAGCTGCCGCTTTACACGAACTATACCGTCACCAGCGAGGACATCGGTGGTCTACGGGCGTTGAGCAAGACATGGCTCGGCAAATCACAGCAGGACAAGCTGGGCTATGAGACGGTGCTGGAACTCGTAGCGGAGAAGTTTCAATCCTATCCCTCGCTCATCAAGCAGTTGAACCAAGGGGTGAATTGGGATGATGTGTCGGCGGGTACGGTGTTGACTGTGCCGAATATTACTCCGCCCAAACCGGCTGGTCGTGCGGCGTATGTCAGCATCTTGCTCTCAGCGCGGCTCATGCAGGTATTTGATCAGAAGGACCGGCTCATCGCGCAGTTCCCGTGCAGCATCGCGCAAAAGGTGGATAAGCGCCCCATCGGTGTGGTGCGCGTGAAGACAGCGGCGGAGAATCCGAATTACCGTTTCAATCCGGAGATTTTCCCTGAATCTGAAGAGGCTAAGAAGATCGGCAAGCCGCTCATGATCCAGCCGGGTCCGAATAATCCCGTGGGTGTCGCTTGGATCGGCCTCGATAAGCCGGGCTATGGCATCCACGGCACGCCTTCGCCGGAAGCAGTGGGGAAGACGGAGTCGCATGGGTGCTTCCGTTTGGCGAACTGGAACGCGGCTTATTTGATCAAGATGATCTGGGTGGACATGCCGGTGTATGTGGAACCGTAGGATGGAATGCAGAATTAAGAGGGGAGAATGAAGAAAGGGGAGGGTGTGCGTTTGCAGTGGAGCGCGGACTTTAGTCCGCTTAAACATGCATAAGCAAAAGCAGCTTGGGAAAACGGTTAGATTTGGCGAACAAGGAAGTTTTCGAGAGTCTCGATATTATTCTCCCGCCAATATTGACGGATATTTAGGCGGACTAAAGTCCGCGCTCCTATCGCTTCGTGAGTCGTTTGGCTTCTTCCAATGCTTCCGGTGTGTTCACGTTCATGAACTCGTGAATCCGTTTCTCCGGGACATCCATCATATCTGCTTTCAACACCTTCGCGAGGGCTTGCAGGGAGTAGCGGCCTTGGGCGCGTTGTTGTTCCACGATTTCCAGAGTCTCAGCGCAAAGCACAAAAGGGAATCCAGCGAACTCTTCCTGCTGTGTGAAAACCGCTTTCGCTCCCGTTTGCTTCTGCACGCGCACCAATTTCTTGATCCACGTCGATGAGATGAACGGCATGTCACACGAGAGGAATACCAATGTTTCCGCTCGGCTTTGCTTTAACGCCGTGAGGATACCGCCGAGGGGGCCGCAGCGTTCTACGACATCCTTGCGAATTACTTTCACGTGCCAATCTGTTGCGTCTGCCGCTGCTTTCACATGACCGAGCAGGGTGCGGCGTCCCAAGCGCACCTGCGCCTTGTCGCACCCCATGCGCGTGCTGAGACCGCCTGCGAGAATCACTACCGTTGGATTGGATGGATGTGCTGCGGCCACTATTGAGAAAAAGTGGTGGCTGGAGCCGGAATCGAACCGGCGACACGAGGATTTTCAATCCTCTGCTCTACCAACTGAGCTATCCAGCCAAGTTATCGAAGGGCCGCAATTCAACTTGGCGACACCCGGTTTGGCAAGGCATATTTACAGGAATTTCACGCACCGGAAAATCATGAATTTTGAGCCCATGAACCCCGTTTCGCGTCGGCAGTTCCTTGCCCGCACGGCTTTGGCTGCTGCCAGCACCGCCATTCTCACCGGTTGCCAGACGGTGGCCCCCAAAGCTTCACTGGCCAAGACGGGCAAACTTCGCGCCGTGGTCATAGGTCACACGGGCAAAGGCAATTACGGCCATGGCATGGATACGGTGATGGTCGGTCATCCTGAAGTGGAACTGGTGGCGGTGGCGGATGCGAATGCCGATGGCCTGAAGAAAGCCCAGGCAAAACTCAAGGCACCCAAGGCCTACGCGAGCTATCACGAGATGCTCGAGAAAGAGAAGCCGGATCTCGTGAGCATCGCCACACGCTGGACGGTGGAACATAAAGACATGGCGCTCGCAGCGATCAAAGCAGGTGCGCACATCTATACTGAGAAACCTTTCACTACTGATCTTGCAGAAGCGGATGCGATTCTCGCGGCGGCGAAGAAAGCGGGTATCAAGATCGCGGTGGCGCATCAGATGCATGTGGCGCAGAACATCGCGTATCTGAAAGGGGAGTTGGAGAAAGGTCTTATCGGCGATTTGCTCGAAATCCGTGCGAATGGCAAGCAGGACAAGCGTGCTGGCGGTGAGGATATGCTGGTGCTGGGCACGCATCTCTTCGATCTCATGCGCATCTTCGCCGGTAATGCCGAGTGGTGTACGGCTCGCGTGCAGACCCAAGGCCGTGACATCACGATCAAGGATGCGCGTAAGGCGACGGAAGGCATCGGTCTTGTCGCCGGTGAAGATATTTATGCGCAATTCGGTTTCGCGAAAGGTGTGAACGGGTTGTTCGTTTCGCGTGAAGAGAATGCCACGGTGGCGGGCGGTTGGGGATTAGAACTCATCGGCAGCAAGGGGATGGTGAAGATACAGGCGAACATCCCGCCCCGCATCTTTTTACTGAAACCTGGTGCATGGTCCGAGCGCGGCCAGGCCAATGCGTGGGAGCGGGTGCCGGGTGATCCATTGACGGGCGTGCCGGAAAGCCAACACAACACCACAGCGGGCAATCGCGTGCTGTTGGATAGCCTCATCACGGCTGCACGCACGGGTTGGGAACCGGCGTGCAATGGTTACGACGGCATGAAGGCAGTGGAGATGGTGATGGCCGTTTATCAATCCGCCTTAGCGAAACGGCGGGTGTCGTTACCGCTGAAAGATCGCCGTCATCCTTTGAGTTCCGGGGCATAGAAGCCGTATGGGGTTGAAACTCTTTCGCATCCTCGGTTAACTCTTTTTATGCACCATACGAAATCGCTCGCACTCGCTTTGGCCATCACCGGCTCTTCTGTCGTTTCCACTTTTGCCGGAGTAGCGGACAAGACGTTGGATTTTTACTGGATCGATTCCGAGGGCGGCGGTTCCACGCTTATCGTGACGCCAGCGGGTGAATCGTTGTTGATTGATAGCGGCAATCCGGGTGGCCGCGATTCTGCACGCATCATCAAGGTGGCGAAGGAAGTGGCTGGGTTGAAGAAGATCGACAACTTGCTGACGACGCATTTTCACATCGATCACTTTGGTGGCGCGGCGGAGGTGGCGCAGCAAATTCCTTTTGGCACGATTTGGGATAAGGGTATCCCCGAGGTGAATCCGGATAATAATCCTCGTGACACGCGTTTCCCGCTGATGATCAAGCCGTATAAGGACATCCCGGCTGAGCGCAAAGTGATCCGCCCGGATGACACGATCCCATTCAAGGCGAGCGCGGACGCATCAGTGGCGAAGCTCAATGTTCGTTGCTTGGTGGCGCATCAGCTTTTCACGGGCAAGAAACCGCAAGGCAAAAATAGCCAGTGCGAAGGCATCACGTTGAAGGACAAAGACCGGAGCGATAATGCGAACAGCGTGGTGACATTGGTAGAGTTCGGCGGGTTCCGTTTCTTCAATGGTGGTGATCTCACTTGGAATGTGGAAGGGGAGCTGGTCTGCCCGATCAATCTCGCGGGCGTGGTGGATGTGTATCAGGTGAATCATCACGGTCTCGATGTGAGCAACAATCCTCTGCTTATCAAGAGCCTGTCGCCAACGGTTTCTGTGATGAATAATGGCGCGACTAAGGGGTGCGGACCGGAGACGTTTGGCACACTCAAGTCCACACCTTCCATCAAGGCGATGTATCAGTTGCACCGGAATGAACGCGCTGACGGCAGTTCAAATAACACGGTGAAGGAGCACATCGCGAATCATACGGAGAAGGATTGCGCGGCACATTACATCAAGATGTCCGTGGCGCCGGATGGCAAGAGCTACACGATCAGCATCCCGTCCAGCGGCCACAAACAGACGTTTGAGACGAAGGGGAAGTGAGCGGATTTACGATTTCTTGAATTACGATTTACGAGGTTGTTGCACAGAGTTGATTGATTCTGCGCAACAACCTTTTGTTTCCAAAAACAGCGTTTTAAAACTCCGGCGGACCGTTCGGAGTTTTGTTCACGTCATACCAAAACTCTGGTTGGCCGGGGAGGAAATCGACGACTTGCTTCTGCGTGCGGAGTTTCTCCTGCAACTTCGGCAGATCCACTTCATGGACAGTTTGCTTCGCCTTTGCCGCCATGGCTGCCGCTACGCCACAAGCGTGGCCGGAGATCATCCACACGCTCTCCAAACGATAGGAACAGAAGGCGACGTGCGTGAAGCTGGCGGCTCCGGGCACGAGGAGGTTTTCACATTCGGCTTTCTTTGGTGTGAAAGCACGATAAGGCATCTGATAGGCACGGCTCACACGCCAGATGCGGCCCTCATTCACGAACTCCGTAGGTGACAGCGCCACCCGTTGCACGTGATGGCTGTCGATGAAATGGCTGCTGAGGCCGATGCTGTCCGGCTTGCGGCGATCCGTCTGCACATCTTTCTGCGTGACGATGTATTCGCCGCGCATGCGGCGCGCCTCGCGCACGTAGAGTTCATACGGCAGGTTGCCGTTGTCCTTGAACTCATCGTTGTGCAGGCCCCATGACTTCATCTCGGTGCGGACGTTCTCCGGCACGCTCACGTCATTCGCGAGGAAGTGGAGCAGGCCGAGGGTGTAATCCCAATGGTCTTCGATGATCTTCTCGCGCTTGGGGTAATCGGCGTCCGGGTAATCGAACTGGCCGCCGAAGTGACCGATGGAAAAGATGGCGGCCTGCTTGTTGTTCACCTCATACTTGCCGTTGCGACGGGCGTAGAAATCCAGCAGATCGGTCAGCTTCACGGCTTCTTTGCGACCGGTCTTTTCCTTCAGCCAGTTCTCCAGCAGGCGATAGCGTTTCGGATCGTAATGCTTCGGTGCGGGAATGGGCACTTGCAAAGCCGGGTCTTTCGCGAAGCAGAGGCGGAAGTTGTAGTTCATCGGTGAACGATGCGCGTCACCTTCCTTCAAGTCCTTTGCCCACGCGCTGATGCCGGGGAGCAATTTACCTTTCTCATCCACCGTAGCGGCTTTGCGCACAACTTTATCGAAGCGTATGCCTGCTGCTTCTTCGCCGAACTCGGCTTTGCTTTCGCGGCCGATGGAATACTTCACGCCCGCACGAGACATGAGATCGCCCTCGTAACTGGCATCGATGAAGACTTTCGCCGTGATCTTCTTGCGGTCGCTCAAGGTGATGCTGCGGATCTGGCCGCGCTTCTTATCCACCTTCTCCACGCGTTGGCCGTAGAGGATGGGCACCTTGGCCTCGGCCAGCATTTCCAGTTTCACTTTCTCCGCCACAGAGGATTCGAAGTAATACTCGGGCTTGTTCGTGCCGTAATGTTTACCAAGGCGTTCGTAAAATTCCTGAGCGAGTCCGCCAATCGTCCACTTGAGCATGTGCTCCGTCTCAGCGGTGTTGATGCCGCTGGTGCTCAGGCCGCCGACGTGTTTGGTCGGCTCGATGAGCAAAACGCTCGCGCCTTCACGGGCGGCGGCGATGGCGGCAGCGAAACCGCAAGGGACACCGCTATAGACGACGACATCGTAGCTCTTCGCGAGGTCGGCGGCGGAGAGGAGTGATTCGCTGGCGAGCAACGTGCCGATGGTGGCGGCGCTGGAGACTTGGATGAACTGGCGGCGATTCATGAGATATGGCTTAAGATTACTTGTTCAACGCGTTCACATTCGCGGCATCATGCAGCTTTTTCATTTCCTCATCGGTCAGGGCGCGGTTGAAGACGGCGAGGCCGCCGAATTTGCCGATGGTCGCTTCGCCGAGCATGGAGCCGACGGCGTAGCGTGCGCCCACAGTGAAGTCCGCACCACCGATGCGGTTCTTATGCTTTTCGGGATCGTAACTGAAGATGCCGCGACCGTGGTAATACGGGTTCATGCCGCGGTCTTTGCCATCGGGGCCTTCCTTGGTGAAGTAAGGATCGGTGCGTTTGTGCTTCACGGGATCGAGTTCCATCTTGTCCAGCACGCCGTTGATGTAGGCGCGGATGTATTTGCCATCGTAGGTGAAGGCGAGCGTGCACCATTGGTTCGTGGGCACTTCACTCTTCGTGGCGGCGTAATCGGCGCACCAAGGAAAGGCGCTGCCATCCGCACGACGCGTCACGCCGCCTTCACTGGAGATGTGCGGGACGAGTTTGTTCGGGCCGCCGTAGGTGGGCATGTTCATGAGCAGGGAATACTGGCGCGTGCCGGTATCGTCATTCGCGCCTTTGCCCTCACTCCACATGCCCGCGATAGTGCGGCTCTGCTTGAGATTCTGGATATTCACGACCGCGAACATGCTCACCTCAGCACCCGGTCCGCCGATGTTCAGATCGCCCGTCTCAGCATAGGGAATGGAGAAATACTGTTTCCCATTCAAGTCAGCGGCATAACCCGAGAAAGGCCCGCCTTCCACGCGGGCGATCGGCGTGCCGACTTCTTTCATCGGGTGCTTTTCCTTCGTGCCAGTGGAAACGCGCGGTTGCCCGGCTTCCTCGCCAAAGGTCCAGAAGGCGACGAGGTTGGGAGTGTTTTGAACTGCTTTGATATCGCCGGGTGGTTTTTCGGCAGCAAAAATTTTAGTGATCGGGCTGCACAACAAACAGAAAAGAACTAGTGCCGGTGTGTTGATACTCAAGATGGAGTTTTTCATGTCAAAGTGGCTGTTTTTTTGAAATAGATTTTAAGCTGATGAACTTGACCGCCATACAGAAAGCAAAGGGCCAAACTCGATGGATTTAGCTTCATACTCATATTTGAGCATTTCCCGAAGGTTGGAACGTTCGATTTCATCGAAACTCCACGTCATAATTTTCCTGCCCATGATTTCGACTTCTTTGCCCTCAATACTTTCGTATCCATTATTTTGCCGCGACCAGCTCTTCCCGGCAGCCTGGGCTTCAATATCTTTGATCAAAACAAGTGCGCTAGCCGATTCGTGACCACCAAGTTCTGGCGGCAATTTAGTTCCTTGGATGAGGATGTCGACGCTATGTCTATTGCCTATGATAGCCAAGAAGGCCGCTGAATATTGGCGGTTTATGGGGATGTGGTCTGAAAGCCCTGCGCTTAATTTGATCAAGCCGACGTTAGGGTCGATGAGATACAAAAGGAAAGCGGCTGTAGCGGAATGACAGGCGAAGTCTGCTGCCAATACCTTCCGGAGCAGAGGAATAAGGTCTGATGGGTGTCTGTCAGGAGCGCATTTTTCTAAAAGATTCTTGGTGAGGCTTACGATCAAACTTAAACGGCTATACTCCTGCGGGGGCAAATGCTTGGAAGTCCATCGCGTGAATGTATCTTTTAGACTCAAGCTGGAATGTGTTTTGATGTTTTCCATCAAGATGTCCACCACTTCCGGGCCTTGCCATCCGTTAAGAATCGTCAAAGCCGTATGGTTTAAATTGCTTGCGGGCTTTTGACGCAAGCAGGTGAGCACATCATGGAAAATGATCTGTTTGTCGAATGCTCCCAGAGAAGCCAAAGCGATATCTCCATCCTTAACAGCTTTGTTGTTAACTGTTGCCCTAAGCTGAGCCAGCCGCGAAGTGCGTTGAGCCTCTGACTTTTCGGTAAGTTTCTCGACCTGAAGCCCGCCTTGTTTGCATTGGTTTGCTGCTTCCTGCCAATCGGCGATAGAGACGAAAAGTAGCGATCTTGCTGCGCAGGGCAAGGCATCAAGTTTTTCCAGTAGAGCTTCGAAAGCTGCTGCTAGGCTTCGACCGGTATCAGTTAATCGAAACCGATGTTGGTCTTGTATCAAGTTGATGCTGCGTAGCATTTTCAGATCAAACATCCAGGCATCATCGAGCTTTTTGTGCGGTATCAGTTTCTGCTCAAACCAACTGAGTGAAGGACTCGATTTGAGATAGTTTCTGTAAAAATACGGGTCGATTTCTAAGGCTGTGCCATCATCGGCAAAATCTACATCGATCTCTGTCTTGTCCTCGTGCGTGAAACAGCATCCCCGGCCGTGAAAGTAATAACGCCAGCCGTTTTCGCCGGGAACGTCTCCGCTTTGCGGCATGTCCTGAGGGTGTCCGACAGCTCCCATGGTGCCCAGTTCGGCTCCTTGGGCGTGAAGACGCGACTCCACTATATGACCAACCCAAAGCTGTCTCCTTTCATGCGCAAGAATGGAAACTAGCAGATAGATTTCCTCGGCTATCATCCCCGATTCGATAGGTGATTTGATCGCTTCCTCCAATTCAGCTTCGGTAATATCTCCTGATTCCAAGCGGCGTACAACCGCTTCAATGTTGGAGATAGTATCCTTGCTCATTCGAAGAAAGATTTTTACTGCATCACACCGGCAAATTGCTCTTCACAACTCCCATCGTGATGCGTTGGCGTTCTTCCACGAACTTCGCCGCTTTCGCCACTTTTTCTTTCGCACCTTTGGGATCTTTCACGAGGCTGAGGACGGTGTCGGTGAGCTTGGCGACTTCGTCGGGTTTATCCATGTCGAAGAGCCAGTCGCCGAGGCCGATGTCGCGCCACATGAAACCTTTGGTGGTCTGTTCCTCGAAGCGGCAGACGATAGCGGGGATACCGTTGCCGATGCACATGATGGGTGAGTGCATCTCCAGGCCGAAGATGCCGGAGGATTTCAGATACGTGCTGAGGGCTTCATCCGTGAGCCAGAATTTCTCGCGCCACACGACGCGCTTCTTCACATCTTCCGGCAGCTTATCGTAGATGTCCTCTTTCGTGATGGTCATCTGCGTGGCGTCTTCCGGGCAGAGCAGGACTTTGTGATCGGTCTGTTTCACCACGGCGATGATGGCGTCGCGCAAGGGTTTCGTGTCGTGATCGCGCATCTCTTGATTGCGCGCATCGCGCTTGGCGTCTTTCGCACGACCATCTTTTACGAGCCAATAAGGCGTGTAGCGATAGCGGGCGAGGCAGCAGAGGAATTTCTTTTCTTCAAGACCGTTCGCTTTCAAGAAAGCAGCCGCTGGTTCCGGTTGTCGCAAGTCCACAGCGAACGCGCCATCCGGGCCGAATTCCATGATGGGGCAGTTGATGCCTTCAGACTTGGCCTTGGCGAGGGAGACGGTGTCGCGGAAGTAGAGGAACTTGGCCTTGCCCATGAATTCCTGCTGTTCCTTGGTGCTACCACCATACGTGATGCCGTAAACGCCGAAGGGTTTGCCGGTGCGTTTCACGGCGGCGGAGACATCCTTGTAAGCGACCATAGAGGGGCCGGAGCCGTGCAGGATGAAATCGCACCATTCGATGGCTTCTTCGAGTTCCTTGACCTTGGTGGTGCCGTCAGGATTGATGCCGCCTTTCACGAACTTCAATTTCGGAAAGCGTTTGTGCTCCATGGCGATCACTTCAGGTGTGATATCGCCGGAGGGCCAGAGGATCACTTCAGCATCGGGAATGTATTTCTCGATGAGCGTGAGGACGCCGGGCGTGTGGGCGATGTCGCCGATGTTCACGACTTGCCAGGAGGAACGGAGGAGAATGCGAGGAGCGCGTTTCTTATCCGCAGCAAAGGAAGTGGAAGTGCTGGCGACGACGGCAGACGCCAGTGTGGAGGCCAAAAAAGTTCGGCGATTCATGGTTAAGGACTATTAGTCCACAACCACGAGCTTTGGACAAACATTTAGCAGGTTGCACCTGCGGGCTAATATTCAAGACACCTGCATTAGCCGTTCGGCCAGCAGGCGTTGGTAGGTGGCGAAGGCGGCCTGGCCGAAGCAGACGAAAGTGACTTTTTCGATGGTGCTTTCGGTGGTGTTCAGGAATTTCAGCGTTTCGTCCAAGGCGATCCGGGTGGCGTCATCGAATGGAAAACCGTAGGCGCCGGTGCTGATGCAGGGGAAGGCGATGGTCTTCACATGCAAAGTCCCGGCGACTTTCAAAGAGTTCTGATAGCAACGGGCGAGTTTCTCCGATTCACCTCTTTTGCCATCGCGCCAGATGGGGCCCACGGTGTGGATGACCCATTTGGCGGCCAGCGCGTAGCCTTTGGTGGCTTTGGCTTCGCCTGTGGGGCAGCCGCCGAGGGTGATGCATTCCTCGTAGAGCTCGCGTCCCGCAGCGGCGTGGATGGCGCCATCGACACCGGCACCGCCCGTCAGCGAGCTGTTGGCCGCATTGACGATGGCGTCCACTTGCTGCTTTGTGATATCCCCGGAGACGATTTCAATCCTGTCTCGCATTCCGGTAGCAACGTGAAGCAGGAGGTCTGCCGGTTCAAACATGAAACCTGCCTCTCGCAAGAAAAAGATTCATGGATGTGAGGGGAATGCCGCTTGTCATTGTGAGCGATGCTCACAAGATTTTTGTGCGTGGCGCTGGCATTGCACTTTTTGAACGGAGAGAACAAGGGAGCGGAGTTTCCGGTGCCCGATGGCGGCGCGCTGCTCTTGAATCTTACGAGCGATCACGACATCACGCTGGATATCATGGCCAATGCCCAGCGATTCGCGGTGGTGACGGGATGGGGCGACCGCGCGGCCATCCGCAGCCTGAATTCGGGTGAGTTCGTGCAGGTGAACCAGGAGGAAGTGGCACAAGCGGAGTTGAAGGAAGGAGATCGCCTGCGACTGGGCAAGATACTCGTGGTGGTGGTGGTGATCACACGTTTCAGCATGTCGGCACAAAAGCCCAGCGGAGAGACGGAGATCCACTTCGTAAGCAAGGTGCGTACGCGCGGACAGGAGGAACGCACCACAGGGCTATCCGGTACTATTGCGGAAACGCCAGTGCCGGATCTGTTACAATTCCTTTGTCGGTACGGCCGTACGGGTGTGGTACGGATCGAGAATCTGCCGGTGGTGGCGCGAATCCATATGCGGGACGGGCATGTGTGTTTCGCGAGCATTGATGCGAGTCCGTTGCCGCCGTTGCGGGCGCTTTTCCGTATCTTTCGCTGGACAAAAGGGACGTTTGTCTTTGAGCAAGGACCGGTGAATCCGCAGCCGGATGAGATCGAGATGTCGACGGAGAATGCGATCCTCGAAGGCTTGCGAATGATGGATGAGACGAAGGATATGGAGGCGGAGTTGCCTTCATGGAGCAGCCGGTTGCGGGTGAGTGGTGATCTTACGGGGGCGCAAGCAGGGTTGCCGCCGCAGGAGATGCAAGCACTATTGCTGGTGATGGAGCTGGGGATCGTGGGACGGGTGATCGATCAGATGCCGGATGATGATACGGCGATCGCGGCGTTGACGGCGTTGTTGCGGAAGGGGTTTGTAGTGGCGGAAGAATGATAGAGTGTTTCAAGTCTCAGGTCTCATGTGTCAGGTCAGGGAACCACGGAGCGCACTGGGGGAGTTCGGAAGCATCGAACCTCGAACGCTCAACGTCCAACATCGAAAGAAGGCAGTTAACTTTAGGCGGCTACTGATGTGGCTGGAGTTGAGCGGCCTATCAATCGGCTGGCGGTGGTGCCGGGGATAGGTTCCAGCTTCAAATAGTTCTGCAGTTTACGAGCGCATTGTTCCTCCACGATGACGCTGCCGGGTTCGCAGATGGGCATCAACTGCGTGGCTTTGCGCAAGGCTTCGCCCCAGACTTCGTAGTAATAACTGGCCCGACCAATGACGCCGCCGGAGAGCGTGCCGGAGGCCATGGTGACGCGGAGGTGCAGATCTGTTTTGGTCTGCATGCGCAGGAGCGGGAGGACGTGCTGGAGTTTGAGCGCGATGTCGCTGACGGCATTGGCGTGATCGGCACGTTCGCCTTGAAGGCCGGCGACGATAACAAACTGGCCGGGATTGGTGCGGATCTTGTCCGCCTTGCTGAAACGGGCGAGCCAATCCAGCGTCATGGAAACTTCTGTGAGGACAGTGGCGGATTGCTTGGTGGGAAGTTGCGCGGAGAGGGCTTTGAAATCAACGATTTCGACCAATAGCACTGAGGCTTCGACGGCTTCATCGACGAAGCCTTGTTCACCCTGACGGATGCGGGCGGCAGCGCTTTGGGGCAGCGCGCCGTTCATGATCTGCTCAAGGTGTTCGCGCTCCATGCGCATCATGTCCAGCAGCGCTTTCTCCTGATCACGCAGGCGTTTCTTCTGCACGGAAGATTCGATGCGGGCTTTCAGGAGGACGGGATTGAAGGGCTTGGGGATGTAATCTTCCGCGCCGATCTCGATGCAGCGGATGGTCACCTCCATCTCGTCCAGCGCGGAGAGCATGATGACGGGGATGTGGCCAAGGGCGGGATCGTTCTTAAACTTTTCGAGGTATTCGTAGCCGTTGGAGTTCGGCATGACGACATCCATGAGGATGAGGTCGGGCTTGCGTTTGTGGGCTTGCTCAAGGCCTTCCTTGCCGTTCTCTGCCTCGATAGTGACGTAACCGTAACGCTCCAAGCGACGGCAAAGCATGTCGCGGTTCATCTCGTTATCGTCCACGATCAGGATGGTGCCTTCATCCTGTGGCGATTCGGGCGGCTCTTCCATCAGCCAACGCGTGCGATGCTTGGATTTTTCGCTTTGCAGGCAGCGGTCCACGCGGTCTTTGAGCGAGGGGCTTTCGAAGGCGTTCTGCAGATTCTTGGCCGCACCGATGATCTTTTTGAGATCGGGCACGAGGCGCATATCGCCCCGTTCTTCAGCGATCTCCTGACAAAGTTCGGTGTAACCGATGATGAGATTCAAAGGGCTGCGCATCTCGAAACGCATGGTCTCGAGGTCCACGCGACCGACCATGAGCTTCCATGGGGCGAGGCCTTCATTGATGAGCGCGAGCAACTGGCCGCCGATGAGATGGACGCGCTCGAGATCAGGCAGCAGCGCCTGCGCGGAACTGCACGAGACATCCTCCATGAGCATCTCGGTGTAGCCGAGAATCTGGTTCAACGGCGTGCGCAGGCCGTGGCGAAAGGAGTTGAGCGAGTCGGCGACGTTGAGCAACGACTCGGTGGCACCTTCGCGTGCGGGAGGTTTAAGCGTGCTGACCGGCTGGTTTGATGAGTCCGCCATGGTTGTTGACGGTGTGTGTGACAACAGCCTGGCGACGAGCCTGCGTGCAATATCCCCTCACGGCGACGGCGAATCCCCAAGCCGTCCGTATATAGCACGCCCTATTTCGGGATTCCTAATGATTTTTGAAGTAAGGAATCGTTTGTTGGGTTTCTGACAAATTGGCAAAAACCGGACAGCTTATTCGTACCTAAATTGCGCAGTGGCTTTGCAGTTCTTGTCCGCAACGACGCGCACCCAGTAGGCTTGGAGGGCGTCAGGGAACTGATGAGTCATGGTGGTCTTGGCGGGAACTTCCACGACTTGATACGTGCGCCAGAGGCCGGTGCCGGTGAGGTCCACTTCGATGCGGACTTTCAGGGCGTCTTTCGCATCGTGTTGGAAGAGGACGGATTTTTTATCGTAGCCGGTCATGAGATAGGCGTCGGAAGGTTTATTGGCTTCTACGCTGGTGTCTTTCCACGGGCCACCTTGGCCGCGCACTTTGCCGAATTGCCAGAGGTCATCCACGCCACCGGCCCAGAGGGCGACCTTGCCGTCGGCGGAGCGGATGATGTGCTGGGAATTCTTCGGTGCGCCATCGCTGATGCCCGTCATGATGAGCAGGCCGCGATAGCTGGTGTAGTCCTTGATGCGACGATTGTGCGTGGTGATGGGGCGGACCTTGGCGAAGCCACCGGCGTTCTCGGCGGGGAGTTCGTAGAAGGTGCCGTGGCAGTTGAAGAGATCGCGTTCAGTGCAGACTTCGCGGTCGATGCGTTCATCGCCCAGCGCGCCGGGTTGATCGAAGGCGGCGTCACCTTTCGGCAAGCGCCAGCGCGTGCCCTTGTCATCCGTGAAGATGACGGAGGCTTCATCCACCTGGAACATGCCGTGCGGGATGGCGACGTTTTTCTTCAGCCAATCTTGGGCTTTTGTGTCATCGACTTTGTTCAGCTTGAGATCGGCGCCCATCTCGAAATAACCGGCATCGCTCGCGGTGCCGTTCTCGGTGCGGAGGGCGGCGAAGTTCAGCGTGCGGAGGTTTTCACCGCGAGCGCGGATGACGCCGCCTGATACGGCCTTGTCTTTCACCGTGGCGATGCCGCGGAAGATCTCGCTGGCTTCGTTGCTGCGCTTGTCCTTGTTGCTGTAATTGAACATCGCGGTGGCCTTGGCGCAGTCTTTATCCACGCGCACGCGCACCCACGCGCCTTTGTCTTTCGGAGAGAATTCCAGCCAGCGATAGCCTTTGGCGGGGACTTCGATCATGCAGAGGCCCTTCCATTCGCCACGGCCTTTGCGGTCGATCTCGAAGGTGAATGTGACGGGCTTGTCGTTATCGTGCGTGAGGTGGACGCCGCGTTGCTCGTAGCCGGAGAAGAGGTAGGCATCCGAGGCGGAGTCGGCCTTCACGGGTTCATCAAACCACACGGCACCGCGACCGAGGGCGGCACCGAAGTCATCGATCTGATCGGGTTCCACGAACCAGAGGTTGGATTGCGACTGGCCGGGACCGGCGAGTTCGCCTTTGGCTTTGCGCTTGTTCAGGAATTCGTTCTTGGCGGTGTCATCGCAGCCGAAGACGACTTTGCCGCGCCATTCGGTGAAGTCACCGATGACTTTCAGATAGTTCGAGCGCGGTTCGATGCCTTCAGAATCTTCGAAGCTGAAATCTTTCGGGAACTTCCAGAAGGTGCCGTGCATGGTCATGAGCAGTTCGCTCTCGCCGATGTCGCGGATGCGCGGCCACTCGGTGTTCCAGCCGTGCGCGCCATCGTAGCTGTGGCTGCCTTTCGGGAGGCGATAGGGATGCCACTTGCCCTTGTCCAGCATCATAAGGATGAGCGAACGGTAATCCCAGCCGATGGCCCACACGGGGCCTTTCGCGGAACGGTCATTGCCGTAGATGCCGCCGGGGCCGGTGACTTCGGTGAATTGATTGCGGCGGACGATTTTCCAATCTTTGCCATCCCACTCGGCGAGCACGCCGGAGGGAATGGAGGGATCGACGAGCGCTTTCGGGCCGTGCTCACCGTTGTTCGCGTAGATGACGCGACCTTGGCCGGAATAAAGGCCCTTGCCGTGATAGCCGGGGAGATCGGCCTTCGGTTCCTTCGCGTCCTTCAATTGCTCATCGGCATAGAGCATCTTCACGTCGAGCGTCTTCACGTCCACTTCATAGAGGCCTTCCTCCATGGTGGCGTAATAGATTTTGTTCGCGGGATCGGTGAGGTGACGGGCGTTGCCGGTGTGGCGGCCAAACATCGCGCTGTAAGGAATCGTGCGGACATCGCCTTTTTCACTGATCGCGTATGGCCCGATGAAGAGCTGCTCGGATTCCTTGTGGATCATGCGGTTCGCAGGTGTGCCGCCGATGCTCTCCGGGCGCACGACGAGGTTCAGGTCTTTATCGATCTCGTACAATTTGTCCGAGGAGCCTTTGGGCAAATGCGGGCCGTAGGTGATGACCCAGAGTTTATCGGCCCAAGGAACGACGGCGCCGGTGCCGCATTCACCTTCGTCATTAAAGTAGGCGAGGTGTGGATAGATGCCGGAGATGGCGCGGGGCTTTTCGTTGGACTTGTCCTTTTCCTTGTCCGCCGCCTGCGTGGACATCGGTATGATGGGGCTAAGGCTTAATCCCATGCCCAAGATGGCGGCCGACAAGACACCGGTGCGCTGATTGAAAAACGATGCTTTCATTTGCTTGGGGTAAAGAGTCCACCTGATAGGGGATTTGGACAAATGGAAAATTGTTCAATGAAGAATGCAGAAGGAAGAACGAAGAAAGGGGCAGTATTTGTTCGACTCAGTGTTTCCGTATATCTGCACATTGTATGCGGATGCTTTGAGGGAAGGTTTGGGACCGGGTGGAACCGGTCCTTACCATGCTTTAGGAGGTTCGAGCATGTGGCTTGCTTCTGGGGGCACTCTGGTCTAGTGGTGAGACATGATTTCCTTGCGTGCGTTTTTGTTGAGCGGACTGGTTTTGTTTTCCGGGGCAGCTTCTTTATATGCGGCGGATGAGGTGAAGTTGCCGGCGAAGGAGAAGGTGCATCTGTATTTGCTCATTGGGCAATCGAACATGGCGGGCAGAGGCAAGGTAGAGGACGTGGATAAGGTGCCGCATCCTAGGGTGTTCATGTTTACGAAGACGAATACGTGGGCTCCGGCGATTGATCCGATGCATTTTGATAAACCTGCGATCATCGGGGTCGGGCTGGGTTCTACGTTCGGACGCGTGATGGCGGAGGCGAATCCGGAGGTGACGATCGGGCTGATCCCGTGTGCGGTGGGTGGCACGCCGCTCTCGCGTTGGCAGAAGGGGAAGGATTTGTATGAGGATGCTTTGGTTCGGGCGAAGGCGGCGATGAAGGATGGGACGTTGAAAGGGATTTTATGGCATCAAGGCGAAGGAGATTCTAGCAACGAGGCGACGGCTAAGAGTTATGCGGAGCGGCTGGCGCAGGCGGTGAAGGATTGGCGCACGGACTTGAATGCGCCGGAGGTGCCGTTCGTGGCGGGCAAGCTGGGGTTGTTTTTGGAGAAAGCGAACAAGGACGGCAAGGCGTCTTACTGGCCGCTGGTGAATGAGCAGATCGCATCGCTGCCGGAGAAGGTGTCGAAGTGTGCGGTGGTGGAGTCAGAGGGATTGGTGCATAAGGGGGATGTGGTGCATTTTGATTCGGCTTCGTTGCGGGAGTTTGGGAAGCGGTATGGGGAGAAGATGAAGGGGCTGCAGGGGAAGTAACCGCAGATGGACACAGATAAGCGCAGATGGGGAAAAGACACGAATTTCACGGATTGGCACGAATTGAAGAGGGCAAAGCTGATTTGCATGGCTGAATATCTTTTCGAGCATCTGAGGGAGTCGAGGCGTCAAGCCGCCTCGGGCGGAAAGCGGAGTCAAGCCTCCGCACTCCAAACAGGGCAGAGCCTCCTTACGTCGGCTGCTACGGATTGAGGGGTGCTTGTTTGTGGCTCGTCAGCGTTAGGGGGATATGACAGGCTTTGGTTATGCCCATCATTCGTTTAGCGGCGGTTTGTGGTTTTCTTTTGATGCTCTCGGTTTCTTTGAACGCGGCGGAGAGTGTGCGCTTGGTGAATAATCGGCAGGAGTTGTTGGAGGCGGTGCGGTCGCTTAAGCCGGGGATGACGTTGAAGATTGCGCCGGGGGAGTATGGATCGGGGTATGCGGTGGAGAAGGCAAAGGGGACGAAGGAGGCGCCGATCGTCATTGAGGGGGCGAATGCGGCGCAGCCGCCGAAGTTCACGGGTGGGAATCTGGCGATTCATTTTCGTGGGTGTTCTTATCTGACGGTGCGGAATATTGCGGTGTCCGGACAAAAGGGGAACGGGTTGAACTTCGATGATGGCGGAGAGTCTTCGCAACAGATTACGATCGAGAATGTTTCCGTTTCAGACATCGGGCCGACGGGGAATAATGATGGGATCAAGCTCTCGGGCGTGGATGATTTCACGATTCGCAATTGTCGGATCAATGGGTGGGCGGGACAGGCGATCGATATGGTGGGGTGTCATCGCGGGTTGATCGAGAAGTGTGTGTTCGAGGGGAAGGCGGGTTTCTCACAGGCGACGGGGCCGCAGACGAAGGGTGGCTCGGAGGATATTACGGTGCGCGGTTGCACGTTCATCAATGCGGGGCAGCGGCCGATGCATCTGGGCGGTTCCACGGGGCGGCCTTATTTTCGACCGAAGGATGCGAAGTATGAGGGGCGTCGCATCACGGTGGAGGGGAACTTGATCATCGGCGGGATGGCGGCTGTTGTATTCACGGGCGTGGAGCAAGGGGTGGTGCGGTATAACACAATCGTGAATCCGGAGACGTGGGTGTTCCGCATCTTGCAGGAGAATAATGAGCCGGGAATGACGCCGTGCGGGAACAATGTGTTCGAGAAGAACATCATCGTGTGTGAGAAGCCGTTGAGGTCGTGGATCAATGTGGGAGGGAACACGCAGGCGGGGACGTTCAAGTTTGCGGAGAATTGGTGGTATCACAAAGCGTCGTCGCAACCGGCGAAACCACAATTGCCGTCAGCGGAACAAGGAGGGACGTATGGGGTGGATCCGCAGTTGGATGAGGCTAACGGATATAAGCCGAAGGTGGCGGGAGCGATGAAGGTCGGACACGGGGCGTTACCTAAATGACGAATGACTAAATCCCAATGACGAAGGAATGAGCACTGTTCAAATGACTGGGCAAACATCGAACATCGAGAGGGGGATTAACTGCGGAGAGGAATGGCCGCAAAGAAGCACAAAAGGCGCAAAAAGAAGATTTTTCAACCGAATGGGGTCAAGTGAATGAGGAATGTGGAAGCCGCATCCTCGACTAAAGCCGGATGAAAGGCTTAGACTGATGAGCCAAGGTGCCTGAAACTCAAGGCCACGAGCCAAAGTACGGTTTTGATACCGATGATCATCAACAGATAAACTCCGGCTATCCGCAGGTAGAAATGGAACCGGGTTTTGGGCTTGGCTCTTTCCGAAGGTTCCCAGCGTTCACAAATATTGTAGGCGACACCAATAGCTAAAGCTGTGCCGAGCATCCGGCCAATCATGGAGGAATTGGGTGGAAAGGGGCCGAAGAGAAGCCAATAGAGCACGACGATCTGGGCCAAGACTTCCGGCCATTCGTCGGCGGGCATGGATTGGTATTTGGGCCACTTTATTTGCATAGGGCTATGGCGGCGCGCTGGTGATGGGGTTGCTCTTGATGGTTAGCAGAGCAGAGGAGCGGTGGTTTGGCAATGTAGAAGCGGGTTGCACTGGTGGGCCAGCACGGGAAAATATCTAAGGGGAGGGTGGTTAACCGCGAAACACGCCAAATACGCGAAAGGGGAAAAGGGAGTGGGATGTTGACGGAGGGAGAGACGAGAATTTCGCTCAGGGCGTGTTTTTTGAGAGGGTTTTTACCGTTGAATGCCGCTTTGGTTTAAATGCCTGATGGTGAGTTGGTTGTGTGGTTTTGGAAATTTTCGGGAAAAAGTCACATGGACAGCCAATGTCCTACCCCCTCGGGTAAAGTATGAATTATGAAGGATGAGGTATGACAGAGAAACATCGAACATCGAACATCGAGAGTTGGGAGGTTAGAGCCTCGTTCCTCGGCTTGGGAAGGGGCGGCCGAGTGAGGACACCCAGCCCTACCGTTATTCGAGTACGAAGGACGACGACGAGCACGAGCACGATGGGAAGTGGTTTGCATTCCGAGCGGTGAGGGGCAATTCTAACTTAATAATTTTGTGAGCATGATTACGACTGAAGCAGGCAAGACGAATGGGGCGGGAGCGGCGGCACCGGCAAGTATTCCAGCGATGCCGTCGGGCGTGGAGATGACGACGTTGCCGAACGGGCTGACGATCATCGTGCGTGAGGATCATAGCGCGCCGGTGGTGTCCGCCCAGGCTTGGGCGAAGACGGGGAGCATTCATGAGGGGCGCTGGATGGGGGCGGGGCTTTCGCATGTGCTTGAGCACATGTTGTTTAAGGGGACGAAGTCGCGCACGGGGAGTCGCATCGATCAGGAGGTGCAGGAGGCGGGCGGGTATATGAATGCCTACACGTCGTTTGATCGCACGGTGTATTGGATCAATGTGCCGAACACGGGTGGGAAGGTGGCGATCGATATCTTGTGCGACATCATGCAGAACGCGTCGCTACCGCCGGATGATCTGGCGAAGGAGCTGGACGTGATCCGTCGCGAGATGGATATGGGGCAGGATGATCCGGGTCGGCGGTCGGGTCGCAGGCTGTTCGAGACGGCTTACACGAAGAGTCCGTATCGGTATCCGATCATCGGGTATCTGGATATTTTCAATGAGTTGAAGCCGGAAGACATTCGCGGCTATTACCACGAGCGTTACGCGCCGAACAATGTGTTCTATGTGGTGGTGGGTGATGTGAATGCGGCGGAGGTGGTGGAGCAGATCAAAGCGGCTTGGGCGAATTCCAAGGCGCGGCCTTTGCCGGATATCGTGTTGCCGGTGGAGCCGCGGCAGATCGCGGAGCGGGTGACCACGGAAGAGGCGACGGTGGAGCTGGTGCATTCGCACATGAGCTGGCATATCCCGGACTTGCGGCATGTGGATGTGCCGTTGCTGGATGTGCTGGGCACGGTGCTGGGTGCTGGGCGGAGTTCGCGGCTCTATCGCGAGGTGCGGCAGAAGCAGGCAGTGGTGAATCATGTGGATGCGTGGACGTATAGTCCGGGCGCGCCGGGGCTCTTCGGCATGAGCATCGTGTGCGAGGGAGAGAAGCTCGAAAAAGCGCAGGCGGCGGTGCTGGAGCAGCTCGAGCTGGTGAAGGAAAAGGGCATCACGGAAGCGGAGTTCGCGAAGGCGGTGAAGCAATTCACGGCGGCGACGCTCGCGACGCGTAAGACGATGCAAGGGCAGGCGCAGGATCTCGGCGGCAGTTGGCTGGCGGCGAATGACTTGAATTTCTCGGAGCGTTATCTGGAAGCGGTGCGCAAGGCGACGCCCGCCGATCTGCAACGCGTGGCGAAGCAGTATCTGACGCCGGAGAACCGCACGGTTTACTCGCTGGTGCCGACGGGTTTCGCGCCGAAGGCGAGCAAGGCATCGACAGAAGCGCAGAAGAATGCGATTCAAAAATTCACGCTGGCGAATGGTTTGAAATTGCTGGTGAAGGAAGATCATCGCTTGCCGTTCGTGGAGTTTCGCGCGGTGTTCCAAGGCGGTGTGCTCGCGGAGACGGAGGAGAATAATGGCGTGACGCAATTGCTCGCGCGGATGCTCCTGCAAGGCACGCAGAAGCGGACTTCGGAGCAGATCGCGGAGGAGATCGAGTCCGTGGGCGGAAGCATCGATACGTATGGCGGGAACAACAGCTTCGGGCTTTCGGCGGAGACGTTGAGCAGTGATTTCGCGTTGGGGATGGAGTTGATCACGGATGTGCTGCTACACGCGGCGTTTCCGGCGGATGCGCTGGCGCGCGAACGGGAGATGCAACTGGCGGCGATCCGGTCGCGGAGGGATCAGCTCTTGCAGAGCTGCAGTTCGCTGATGCGCAAGGCGTTGTTCGGCCCGAGTGGTTACGGCTTTGACGGTACGGGCACGGAGGAGAGTGTGGCGCGATTGGATGAAGCGGTGTTGCGGAGTTTTTATCAGAAGGTGATCGCGCCATCGAATTGCGTGCTGGCGATCTATGGGGATGTGAAGGCGACGGATGTAGTCGCGGCGGTGGAGAAGTCGCTGGGTGGTTGGAAGGATGCGGTGAGTGGCGAATCGCTGGTGAAGGCGCAGCCGAAGCCGGAGGCGAACGCGTTGCGGCATGTGTTCGAGGCGCGGGACAAGAAGCAGGCGGTGGTGGTGGTGGGCTTCCCCGGCACGACGATCAAAGCGAATGACCGATATGCGATCGAGCTGCTGTCCGAGGCGTGCAGTGATCTGGGATCGCGCTTGTTCATCCGCATCCGGGATGAGTTGGGGCTCGCTTACTACGTGGGCGCGCAGAATTTTCCGGGCTTGGTGCCGGGCGGGTTCTGGTTCTATGTGGGTACGGCACCGGAGAAGGTGCAGCTCGTTGAGGAAGAATTGCTGAAGGAAGCGGCGCTCTTGGTGAAGGAAGGGTTGAGTGCCGAGGAATTGAAGCGGGCGAAGGCGAAGATCATCGGGCAGAAGAAGATCGGGCGGCAGGAGCTGGGCGGCTACGCACAGGCGACGGCGCTGGATGAGCTTTACGGGCTGGGTTTCGCGAATAACGAGACGGAAGATCAGCATTATGAGGCGGTCACGGTGGAAGAGGTGAAAGCGGTGGCGGCGAAGTATTTGCGGCCGGAAATGGCGGTGGTGGCGGTGGTGGGGCCGGAGGGGAATGCTGAGGGATGAGGTATGAATTATGAGTTATGAATGGGGATTGGGAGCGAGTGAAGGCGTAGGGGTAAGAAATGTTTTCGCAAATTGTGTCTTGATGCCGGTGGGTTCGTTCGGCTTAATCACGCGCGTCAGGGCCCATGGAATGCGGACTTACGAACCCCGCCAGGGCCGGAAGGCAGCAACGGTAGTTTGCTCTACATCTGCCGTGGTGTCCCTGATATTTTCTTCAAGGAACGCGGAAACATCGAACATCGAACGTCCAACTCTGAACATCGAGAGTCGGAGGTTAGAGCCTCGTCACCTCGGCTGCTACGGGTTGGAAGAAGTTAGTTCTGCCTCCTTACGTCGGCAGCTACGTGGGGGTTGTGAAAAACTTGGGCTCGTAAAACTTAAATCCTGAACCATACTTTTTCCGTCATGTCATATCAGGTCATAGCCCGGAAGTATCGTCCGCAGAAATTTGACGATGTGGTGGGGCAGGAGCATGTCTCGCAGACGCTCGCCAATGCCATCAAGGCGGGGCGCATCGCGCACGCGTATCTCTTCTGCGGTCCGCGCGGCACGGGCAAGACCACGATGGCGCGCATCTTCGCGAAGGCGCTGAATTGCACGGGTGGTCCGAAGGCGGATTTCGACGTGGCGGACCCGAAGTGCCAGGAGATCGCGGACGGGCGTTCGCTGGACGTGATCGAGATCGATGGTGCGAGCAATAATGGTGTGGAACAGGTGCGCGAATTGCGCGATACCTGCCGCTTTGCCCCGGCTTCGAGCAAGTTCAAGATCTACATCATCGACGAAGTACACATGCTCTCGACGGCAGCGTTCAACGCGCTGTTGAAGACGCTGGAAGAACCGCCCGCGCATGTGAAGTTTCTCTTCGCGACGACGGATCCGGAGAAGGTTTTGCCGACGATTCTTTCGCGCTGCCAACGCTTTGACCTGCGGCGCATTCCGGCGAATCTCATCGTGAAGCAGCTCGCGTTCATCGCGAAGGAAGAGGGTGTGGAGATCGATGACGGGGCGCTGTATGCGATCGCGCGCGCGGCGGATGGCGGTATGCGCGATGCGGAGTCCACGCTGGACCAGCTCATCAGCTTTTGCGGCAGCAAGATCGAGGAGGGCGATGTGCTCTCGATGTTCGGCCTCACGGCGCGGAGCCAGTTGCTGGCGCTCTCGCAAGGTGTGCTTGCGGGTGAAGTGGATGGGGCCTTGCGCGAACTGAATGCGCTGGCGAAGAGCGGTAAGGACTTGGGACGTTTGCTCAGCGACTTGCTCAGCCATATCCGTAACTTGATGATTTACCAAGTGTCCTCGGGCGATCTCTCGCTGCTCGAAGTTTCCGAGGCGGAAGCGGTGATGCTGAAGGAACAGGCGGGTCTCGTGAACGTCGAGGCGCTCAGCCGCATTCTTGAGGTGTTGACGGATGCGGAGGGGCGGTTGCGCGAGGCGGTGTCGAAGAAGATTTTGATCGAAGTGGCGTTGTTGCGGGCCATTCAGGCGCGCAATGCGGTGAGCATTGATTCGGTGTTGAAGACGTTGAATCAATTGCGTGGCAGTGGTGGTGGCGGCGGTTCCGTAGCGGCAGCATCTGCGGAAGTGGCGAAGGCGCCAGCAGCACCTGCTCCGGCAGCGGCACCGAAGCCATTTACATCTTTGCGGGAAGCGATGTCAGCGTCTCCGGCAACTACGGCAGCACCTGTGCCATTGGCTGCACCGGCACCGAAATTGGAAGTGCCGAAACCGGCCCCGATATCTGCACCAGTGGCTCCGAAGCTGGAAGCACACAAGATTGAGGCGGCTCCGGTATCTGCTCCGGCACTTTTTGAGGAAGAAAAACCTGCACCGAAGGCTGGCGCGACGACGCTGGAACTCGCGCCTTTGTGGGATCAGGTGGTGGATGCGGTCGCGCGCGTGAGTCCGTTCATCAAGTCGTATCTGTTGGAGGCGCATCCGGTGTCGTTCAATAACGGTGTGTTCATCATCGGATATGATCCGAAGTTTTCGTATCACCTGAGCCTGGTGGATAACTCGAAGAACCATGCGCTCATCCAGACGAAGTTGAAGGAACTGGGGCAGGGCGAGGCACGCGTGAAGTTCATCGAATCGGTAGAGCCGGAAGGTTGGGAACGGCGCATGGTGCCGATTCTCGGAACGCCAGAGGCGGCGAAAGCGGCTCCGGCATCTAGTGGCGGAAATGGCGCTCCGGCGGCGAAGACGGAAGAGAAGAAGAAATCCGTGGAGCCGGTGCGGATCGAAGATTTTAAGAATGATCCATTGATCAAGAAGGCCCTTGAGATTTTTAAGGGACAGATCGTGGATGTGAGGGCATAATACAGCTAACCAACTTTTACTATGTCGAGCATTGGCAAACTCATGAAGCAGGCTGCGCGCATGCAGCAGCAGATGGAACAAACCCAGGCCGCCTTGACCGCGAAGACAGTGGAGGCCGTCAGCGGTGGCGGTTCCGTGAAGGTCGTCGCGCGGTGCGATGGTACGATCGCGTCGATCAAGATCGACCCACAGGCGTGCAATCCGCAGGACACGCAGTTCCTCGAAGAACTGGTGGTGGGCGCGGTGAACACGGCGCTGAATCAGGCGAAGGAAGTCTCCAATGCGGAGATGGGCAAGATCACGCAGGGGCTGAGCTTGCCCGGGATGTTCTAAAGTACGGATGGACGAAGCAGCCGGGTTGCCGCATGGCGACAGGCTGTCTTCCTTCTCCCCTCGGAGGGGAGAAGGATTGAGGATGAGGGGTGCTCCCATAAATTGTAGGTAGTGTCAGTAATTCCCGGCACCCCTCACCCCGGCCCTCTCCCCTCCGAGGGGCGAGGGGGATCAAACGGTGAAATTTTTAAACCCTCATGGCTTCACTGCCGCCACCACTTACGGAACTCATTGCTTCGCTGAGCAAGCTGCCGGGTATCGGGCCGCGCTCAGCGGAGCGGCTGGCGTTGCATCTGGTGCAGGCGGAGGTGGATGGTGTGAAACGGCTGGCGCAGGCATTGGTGCAGGCGCGGGAACGGGTGCAGGGGTGCAAGGTGTGTGGTGCGTTGACGGAATCGCAGCCGTGCGGCATCTGTGCGGATGAGCGTCGCGATGGAGCCATCCTGTGTGTGGTGGAGCGGGCGGTGGATATTTTGCCGTTCGAGAAGTCAGGTGTGTTCAAGGGCAAGTATCATGTGCTGGGCGGGCGTATCTCGCCGCTCAATGGCGTGGGGCCGGAGGATTTGCGGATCGCGGAGCTGGAAGAGCGCGCGAGTGGCGGTCAGGTTCATGAGGTGGTGCTGGCGCTGGGCACGGATGTGGAAGGGGATGCGACGGGGAATTATCTCTCCAAGCGGCTGGCGGCGAAGGGTGTGAAGGTGTCGCGACTGGCGCAGGGATTGCCGGTGGGGAGCGGGTTGGAATTTGCGGATGAGTTGACTCTTAGCCGCGCCATGGAAGGGAGACGGACGGTGGAAAATTAGTTTCAAGTTTTCAGTGTTCAGTTTTCAGTGGTGAAAAGTTTCAGGTCTCAGGTCTAATGTTTCAGGTCGGCGATTCGGACGCTGAGGTGGGAATCGAGGACGATTAAGAAATGGGAAACACGATGAAGCCAACGGTGGTTGTTTTTGATTTGGGGAAGGTGCTGCTGGATTTTGATTATGGGATCATGACGCGGCAGTTGGAACCGTTGTGTCGCATCAAGGGCAAGGAGCTGAAGCTGGTGATTGATCAATCGCCTTTGCTGCATCGCTATGAGACGGGGTTGATCACGACGCCGGAGTTGTTCGGTGAGTTCGTGAGCACGACGGGATATTCAGGAAGCTTGGCGCAGTTCAAAGAGGCGTTTGCGGATATTTTCTCGGAGATTCCGGCGATGGTGGAGTTGCACGCGCAGTTGCATCAGCGCGGTGTGTCCACGTTCATCTTTTCCAATACGAACGAACTGGCTGTGGGACATGTACAGAGGAAGTTCCCATTCTTCGCGAAGTTCACGGGTTACGTTTACTCGCATGAAGTGAAGGCGATGAAACCGGCACCGAAGATATACGAGGCGGTGGAGGCGATGTCAGGCAAGCGCGGGGCGGAGATACTCTATATCGATGACCGGTTGGAGAATGTGGAGGCGGGGAAGGCGCGGGGGTGGCATACGGTGTTTCATCAGGATCCGAGTGAGACGAGGATGGTGGTGGAGGGGCATGGGCTTGTGAAATGACCAATGACGAAATGAGGGGGTAAGTTTCAAGTTTTCAGTGTTCAGTTTTCAGTGGGAAAATGTTGAAGTGAGTTTTTCCAAGTTTGTTCACATTGGGTGCAGACGTAGATGCGGGCTTTCTTTTCGCCGTGCAGGTTGATGCTCGTGGCGGGGAGGCAATCGCCGGGGTGAGGGTATTGGGTCGTGCGACGTTTCCATTCGCCTTGTTCTGCTTCAGCTTTGCTCATGGGGATCATGCCGTAGGCGATCGGCACGGTGCGTTTGGTCATGGCGACTTGATGGACTTCGCAGGTGGTGGATTCGGTCTGGGTGTAGTCAGGGGTGGTGTGGCAAGCGGCTAGGAGGAGGAGTGGGAGAAGGTAAAAGATGCGGTGCATGAGGGTTGGACGGAGGAACAAGTAATTGTGCTCCAGTGAAATAATCAACCATACCTCATATTGAATGAGGTGTTTCGGATCAAGGAGCCGATGTTTCCCATAAGTAAGGACGTGATGTGGGTTTAGATTCTGGTGCGGCAGCAGTCACTGGAACGATTTGCGATTTCACCTGATATGGATAGGAGCTGCCGGTCAGAAATCCGGCCAAGCTGACTTTTACGGAGGGGTGATTTGTAACGGTGTAGGTGCGTATCGGGAAAATTGTGAAAGGTAACAGAAAGTGCAGTTCATTGGTGGAGCGTCCAGTGGCGAGCGGATAGGGCTTTCCTAGATGGTAGGGAGAACGATAGTCGAAAATTAAGCGGGTTTTGTTTGTATCGTTTTCATCGTGCAGCAACTGCCCATGTGCATCATAGATGACCGGGCGTAAATGATCGAAAGGGGAATCGAAGCTGGTGGTCACGAAGAGGGTTTGACCGGTTTGGTTATCCAATATGGCTGTGCAGGTGAGACGGTAATAGCTGTCCTCATGTTGAAGCGTGGCTTCGGTCAGTGAGAGCGTGACGTTTTTAGCGGGTGATGGAGGTGATGTGCAACCGATGAAGAGGAATAGGCTCAATACGCACGAAAATTTGAGGAGCTGGGCAGTGCCTGTTTTCATGGTCGAATCCTTTGTGATGGAAGGTATGCCTTGAGGTCGAGAAGGGCAATGATGGGGTTGCGGTACAGAAGTGATTCTCGCCGGACCGGAGGTCGGCGCTCCGGGAGGTCATCCGCCCCTGCCGGGGCGGTGGTTGCTAAATATCGTTTACTAGTTCCCTTTGGTCACTAGTGGCTGCTGGTCCCTCTCGGGGCCAGTAAGGGAAGCTGGGTGGGTTTGTGTGAGGCTGGGGCGTCATTACCAGTGGGTTGATGGGCTTTAAGGCTCTGGCGACCTTTCAGGCCGCGTTCATTCTGCGGCTTTAATCCCAAGGCAGACCACCCGTGGTCTGCCTTGGGCTGGATTCTTTTGGCCCTTTGGGCCAAGGCTGGAGGAGTGCTCGGTGAGAGTTCATGAGGATGCTGGGTTGGGGGAAATCGTGTCGCCGGGCTAATTGTCGAGATATGCTACGGCGGACGCACTAATACTGCCGGCTGGAATCCGGCAGCACGGGGCGGTGGGCTTCGTCGAGGGGTGGGAAGTTGATTAGGTTAAATTTTTCGGAGTTGGCAGAAAGCGTTATTTGCCGGAAAAATTTTCATATCAAGGTGGTGATTTAACGCCTAACTAATTGATGGTTAGTTGTTTGTGATTTTTTGAAATATTTTCGCAAAATGGAGGCATGGACAGCCAATGTCCTACCCCCTCCTTTATGATGGGTGCCATGAAAATTGAGTGGGTAAGGGAGATGTGGGTGGGCGGCGGGAAGGCTGATGGAAGAATATTTTTCCGTAACCTTACGGAGGTGGTAGGGCGTCTATCTGGTGAACATATCCCTTGCGTGTTCAGAGCGGCTGAGGTGTGCTTTGAAGTTCAGCCGACTCTTTGTGCAGGGACCGATGTGTTTACCGCTCGCGGCGGATGAATGCCGGGAGTGATTTGAGACAAGATTTTATGACGAGCAAGGCCAGCAAACTTTGGGCGCGGATCTGGGTGGCGATCGCCACGCTTTCTCTCATCGCTCCGATGGGGGTGGGCGCCGCGGAGAAGAAGTTGCCGACGGCGCTGGAGCGCTGGATCACCATGGAGAAGGCGGAGTCGCCGAGTTTTCGTCGTCACGTGGTGCCGCTCATGAGCCGGTCGGGTTGCAGTGGTCGCGAGTGTCACGGTTCTTTCGCTGGTCAGGGTGGATTTCAGCTTTCCCTGTTCGGATATGATTTCGAGAAGGATCACAAGGAGATCACGAGTGACAAGGAAGACGGTATCCGCATCGAGAAAGAGAACCCGGCGCAGAGTCTCGTACTCCTGAAGGCGACGAATGAGGAGAAGCACAAGGGCAAGGAGCGCATCAAGAAAGGTTCTTGGGAGTATAACTTGTTGCTTAAGTGGATCAGCGAGGGTGCGAAGATCGATGTAGCGGAGACGGGTGAGTTTGATCGTCTCGAAATTTTCCCGAAGGAGATCGTTTTCAAGAAGACCGGTGAAGCAGTGCAGCTCAAGGTGCTCGCGCATTGGAAAGACGGCACGGTGGAGGATGTGACGCAGATCACGCGCTTCCGCACGAATGATGACACGGTCTCGAATATTTCCGATACGGGTGAAGTGAAGTGCACGGGACCCGGTGATACGCATGTGGTGGCGTTCTACGATAACGGCGTGTTGCCCATCCCGGTGATGCTGCCGGTCAGCGATAAGGTGGGGCCGAAATATCCGCAAGTGGCCACACGCACTAAGGTGGATGAACTGGTGGTGAACAAGCTGCGCAAGGTGGGCATCGTGCCTTCCGATGTGGCAGGTGATACGGAGTTCCTGCGTCGCGTAAGTCTGGATGTCACAGGCACGTTGCCGACGCCGACGGAGATCCGCGAGTTCGTGGCGGACAAATCATCCGACAAACGCGCGAAGAAGATCGATGAATTGCTGAATCGACCGGGCTATGCCGCGTGGTGGGCGACGCAGATGAATGATTGGACGGGGAATAATCCAGCCCAACTGCGTGGCGCGGGCGAGAAGGAGTATAGCAACGAATTATCACGCATGTGGTATGACTGGATCCTTGCGCGGGTGCAGAAGAATGAGCCTTACGATAAGTTGGTGGCGGGCATCGTCCTCGCCACGGGGCGCACAAGCCCGGATCAGTCTTATGTGGATTACGCGAAGGAGATGTCCTCTTACTTGAAGAAGGAGAACCCGGCGGATATCGCGGATCGCCCGAACATGCCGTTCTTCTGGTTGCGCCAGAATGTGCGCAAGCCGCAGGAAAAGGCGCTGGCCTTCTCTCACAGCTTCCTCGGTGTGCGAATCGAGTGCGCAGAGTGCCATAAGCATCCGTTCGATCAGTGGACGAAGGCGGATTTCGAGCAGTTCCAGGCGTTCTTCGAGCCGATCAAATACGGCGGCAACAACAAGAAAGAGGAGATCACTCTGCGCACGATGGCGGACCAGATGCGTGCCAGTGTGGGCGAAGTGGATAAAAGAGAGCAGAAGAAGCTGATGGAAGCGGCTTTCGAGAAGCTTGTGCGTGCCGGTGAACCGGCGCCGTGGCAGGAGCTTTTCGTGAGCCAGACCACTGCGCGCAAGTTGAGCGATAAGGACATCGCTCGTATCAAAGCGAAGAACCCGAACTACAACAGCCGCGTGGCCACGCCGAAGATTCTGGGTGGTGATGAAGTTTCTCTGAGCGATTATCCCGATCCGCGTGCGCCGCTGATGGAGTGGATGCGTGATCCGAACAATGCGTATTTCGCACGGGCATTTGTGAATCGTGTGTGGGCGAATTATTTCGGACGCGGCATCGTAGAACCAGCGGATGACATGAATCTGGCGAATCCGCCGGTGAACAAGGAGTTGATGGATTATCTGGCGATGGAGTTCGCCGCGAAGGGGTACGACATGAAGTGGCTGCATCGCGAAATCTTGAACAGCGATACGTATCAACGCTCGTGGAAACCGAACGATACGAACAAACTGGATGAAAAGAATTTCAGCCACATGATCCTACGCCGCCTGCCCGCCGAGGTGGCGATGGATGCGATTACGATGGCTACGGCATCGGCGAAGGATCAATCGACCTTTGCGGGTGAGATCGAGAAACGTGCGATCGGACCTGCCTCCAGCCTGGGGAATAAGAAAGGTTTGAGCAGCTATTCGCTGACAACGTTCGGCAAACCAGCACGGTTGACGAACTGCGACTGCGAACGCACAGCGGATCCCACCCTCTTGCAAACGCTCTTCACGCGGAATGATCCAGAAATGCTGGTGAAGTTGGAAAGCCCTTCCAAGGATGGCGCATGGATCAGTGAGCTGCGCAATGCAGGCAATACCGGTGAAGCGAAGAAGGCGAATGATGAACTGCGCAAGATGCGTGCGACGCGAGAGAATTTGAAGAAGCGTCGCGCGATGCATATGGAGAAGGGCACTGCTACGGAGGTGCAGCTCAAGCAAGTGGATGCACAGATCGCGGCGGCAGATGTGAAGGAAAAGCAATTGAGCGAAGCGGTGAAGCCGGTGGCACTCAATCATGATGAAGTCATCACGGAGATTTATCTCCGCACGGTGAGCCGCTTCCCGACCGCAGAAGAGGTGAAGTTGGCGAAGGAAGATCTGGCGAAGGCGAAAGATCCGGTGGATGGCGTGCGCGACGTCCTCTGGGCAATGCTGAATGCGCGTGAATTTTTGGTGAACCACTAAACGTAACCTTATGGCAAACGACACTTATTGTGATGGCGTCAGTCGGCGCGATTTCCTGCGCGTGGGTGCACTCGCAGGCATTGGCCTGAGCTTGCCGAACTTTCTGCAGCTTCAGGCGCAAGGTGGCGTCGCTGCGGCGAAGGGCAAGGCGGCGATCTATGTGCGCCTCTCCGGTGGACCGAGCCACATGGATACGTTTGATCTGAAACCGAACGCGCCTGATACGCATCGCGGCGAGTTCAAGGAGATCGCTACGAATGTGCCGGGTGTGCGCATCAGCGAGCACTTGCCGAAGCTGGCGCAGTGCGCGGATAAGTTTGCGATCTTGCGCGGTGTGAGCCACACACTCGCGGCGCATGAGTTGGGCAGCTCCTACATGATGACGGGCAATCGGCCTATCGCCTCGCTGCGCTATCCAAGCTATGGCGCGGTGGTGGCGAAGGAACTGAGCGCGCCGGAATATCTCCCGCCGTTCGTGGCGATTCCGAGCCAGGGCAATTACGCGACGGGCTTCATGGGGCCGGAATATGGGCCGTTCGAGACGGGTTCTGCGCCGGTCGCAGGGCGTGCTCTGGAAGTGCGCGGTCTGGCCTTGCGCAATGGTGTGACGCTCGAAGATGTGGATCGCCGTCAGAATTTGGTGAAGCGTTATGATACGGCCTTCGGCGAATTCGCTAAGGAAGACAAATTGCTCGCAGGCATGGATCAGTTCGGCCAGAAGGCTTACGACATGATGCGCTCGGACAAGTCACGCGAGGCGTTTGATCTGCGCAAGGAGAAGGAAAGCATCACGGGGCTGTTCGGCACGGATTCATTCTCGCAGAGCTGCTTGCTGGCGACACGCCTCGTGGAATCCGGCGTGCGTTTCGTGACGGTCACGCTCGGTGGCTGGGATACGCATGACCAGAACTTCGCGAAGCTGAAGGACAAGAATTTGCCGACGCTCGATGCCGGGTTGTCAGGATTGTTCCAGACGCTCGCGGCGAAAGGATTGCTGGAATCCACCTCGGTATTCGTGACGGGTGAGTTCGGTCGCACGCCGAAGATCAATCAGCGCGGCGGTCGTGATCATTATCCGCGCGCGATGTTCTGCCTATTGGCTGGTGGTGGCATTCAAGGCGGCCAAGTCATCGGCGAATCCGATGCGAAAGGTGAAGGCCCGAAGGACAAGGCCATCACACCGGATGATGTGGCGGCTACATACTATCACTCGCTGGGCATCAATCCGACGAAGGAATACCACACACCGAGCGGTCGTCCGGTGATGATCGTGCGCAACGGCAAGGTGATGAACGAATTGTTCGCGTAAGCGATAAAAAGAATTCGAACGAACCCGGCGTGATGAAAACCACGCCGGGTTTCGTGTTTTTGGATTAGAAATCTCCCTCGACACCGGCCGCAGGTTTTCCACACTGACTTCACCGGATACGCCCGCAACGCGCTCCGGTGTTTACCTGTGGAACGCAACGAGAGCAATCCATCCACCCCGGCCTTCCCGCCGGGTATCGGGAACATCTTTTCCTTTGCGGCCTTCAATGCGCTGTCGTTCCAGATCGTCCTCGCCAGCCCGATGATCCTGTATGCGAAGACACTGGATGCGAGTGCCACTGTGCTCGGTATCATTGCTGGCATGATGCCGTTGTTGGTGATCTTTCAAATTCCAGCAGCGAAGCATGTGGCGAGCGTAGGGTATAAGAAATTCGTGCTCGGCGGCTGGTCCATTCGCGTCGTGTTCATCTTCTTGATGGCGTTGGTGCCATTGACGGAAATTTTTCTCAGCAAAGAATCGCGCCTCTCGTTGATGTTGTTCCTGCTGTTCTTCTTCAATCTCTCACGTGGCATCTCCAGTTGCGGTTGGTTGCCATGGATCACGGCACTGATCCCGGCAGAGATACGCGGCAAGTATCTCGCTCGCGAAGCCAGCATGGTGAACATAGCCAGCTTCATCACCATGATCATCGCGGCTGCTACCCTAGGCGCGAATCCGAAAGCGTGGCAGTTTTCTGCCATCATCGCTTTTAGTGCCATCATGGGTGCCATCAGCCTGATTTTCTTGAAGCGCATTCCCGAAGTGCCAGCGCCGCCGCAGATCAGTGGCTCAAATAATCCGGTGCCGTGGAAAGAAATTTCCAATTACCCACCGTTCAAGAAGCTGCTGCGTATGACGGTCGTCTGGTCCTTTGCCTATGGCGGCATGGGCACGTTTCCGATTGCTTACTTGAAAGTCATGGAAGGTATTCCAGAAGGCAAAATTCTCTTCATGACCGCAGCGATGTTCATCGGCGGCTTGAGCAGCCTTTGGTTGCTTGGTGCGCGATTAGATCGTTTGGGCAGCAAACCTGCGTTGGCTCTCGGGCATCTTCTCTTCCTGCTCATCCTGACGGGTTGGTTCTTGTTGGCCACCAAGCTGCTCGCCTTCTCCATTCCGATCGTGTTGTTCCTGATGTTCCTCACTGGCATGAGTGCTTCCATCATCGGCATGGCCACGACACGCCTCGCTATGGCAGTGGTGCCAGAGATGGGCCGCTCACATTTCTTCGCGCTCTATTCTGTGGCTGGTAGCCTCTCACTAGGCATCGCTCCTGTGGTTTGGGGCGTGTTCATCGATGCGCTGCAAAGTTCCGAAGCACTTTGGTATGGCTTGGATATGAACCGTTACACCTGGTTTTTCATAGCTGTTTTTGTGACGTTCCTGTTCTCTTTGAACCGCTGTCACAAGCTGGAAGAACCCGCCGCGAGCAGCATGGAAGTCTTGCTAAAAGACATTTTAAGCCAGACCCCGCTCCGAATCTGGTTTCGCTTCTGGCAGCGCTTTTAAAAAGACAGCACCGGAAGTGTGTGAGGGCACTCCCGGCGCTTCACCTCTCCTGGCGTTCAAACGGCCTCAGCGGGTTTGCTGAAAAGTTTCTTCAACATGTAATGCGTAGGCGTGTAGATCAGTGCAAGCAAGGTGATCATCCACACAAACAGATAAATCTTCGCGGGCAACCACGTCTGCGGTTGCGCATCGTCAAAGCCGAACACGTAATTCACATTCACTGGAATCTTCGGGTCCGGCAATTGTGCGCCCGCAGGTGGCAACAGGTAATAACCGACGAGACACAGCACCCACGCGATGATGGTCCAGTTTAGAAAGGCACGACGGTCGTAACCCAGCTTTGCCACCAGATAGAGCAACAAAAATGGCAGCCATCCGTGAAAGAGAGAAAGCCCCCGCAGGAAGAGTGAACGATTCTCATCGAACATATACGCCGTCATTCCAGTCGACTTTACTCCAGTGAGTTGCACCAGAAAGTCGATCACCCACAATGCCTGTGGAATGAGGATGCCCACCGCGGGCATGGAGATGAGCAGCCTGTTCTCCGTCCAGATGCCAATGAGCGTGAGGAAGAGCGCCACATCACAGAAGTAGAGGAAGTTCGTGGGCCCATAATGGTGCCAATACACGGTAATCAGCACCGCCATGAAAAGCGTGTAGGCGGTCTTCAGCCATAGCGGAATCCGTGCGGCAGATGAGTTAGGCTTGCCCTCCGGTTCTCGATGATATGTTTGCATGGTTAGGTCTTGGATTTCGACGCAAACAACTACCGGCAAACACTCAAAGAGCGTTAATTGATAAAACTGGGGGCTACATTGAGGGAAGTGATGGAGCGCATTCTCCGTCTGTCATGAGATAGTTTCCAATCAATTCGTGCTCTGTCACTTTTTCTTCCCTGTCTTGGGCGGATTCCACTCCAGCACCTGCTTGTCAGCCAGCAAGCGTTCGCGGAGTTTGGCTTGGTCCACCTTCTGCACGGCTACCTTGCCATCTAACGCGAGGCACGCTGCCGTCGCCGCCGATTGGCTTGTGATCATGAACACCGGCTCCATGCGGATGCTGCTGAAGGCGGTGTGACTTGCTGACAACGCGAACGTCACGAACAGGTTCTCACACTCACTGGCTTTCGGCACGATGGCGCCGTAGTCGATACGATAAGGTTCAAAACCTCCACGCCCTAATGCTGTCTTCCCCTCGCGGATGACCACGCCGTCTTTAACGATGCGCCGGATCTCATGCGTGTCTGTGCCGTAGGAACCCAGCCCTACGGAATTGGTGGCGATCTTCCGCCCAAACGTATGATGCTCCGTGATGACCAGATCGGAAACCATCCGGCGCGCCTCACGCACATAGATTTGGTGCGGCCAGCCGCCAGTGTCCGCGAATTCATCCTTCGGTAAGCCGAACCGTTTCACATCATTACGCACCTTCACCGGCACGCGTGGATCCGTAGCCAAGAAGTGCAGCAGACCACGATGATAATTCTCATGCTCCTTGGCGATCTGTTCACGTCGCGCATAACTCGCATCCGGCCACTCCCAATTCATCCCCGGCAGATTGCCGCCGAACGTCGCGGTGTTAAAATCGAACTTACCATTGGGCAACGGGTCGTATTTCGAGAACCAGCGGAGGTCCATGTCATCGCCCAGTTTCACGCAACCTTCGATGAAGCGTGCGACAAGTTCATAGCGTTTCGGGTCATAGCCTGGTGCTGCAGTGATGGGGATACGGTTCGCATTTGTCGTGAGGCAGAGGCGATAGCAATACGCCTGCACACCGGGCGCGGGATCGCCTTGTTTGCCGGGATCACCTGCTTGCACAAGCGGCAGCAATCCGCTGTCTGGTTTGCCGGGAATCACATAAGGATCGAGCGGAAGATCGCGATCCCATACGCCTTGGCCACCGGGCACACGGCCATTGGCGCCCGGTTTCCCATGATTCGTGCGGGGCTGATATTTCTCCGTGTAGTGGATGCCGTTATACGTCTCGCCATACTTGGCATTGCCCTCGCGCGTCACGGTGTAAGAGACGCCCGCCTTCGCCATCAAGTCGCCTTCATACGTGGTATCAATGAACATCTGCGCGCGGAACGTGCGGCCATCTTCCGTGGTGAATTCCGTGATGCGTGCGCCTTGCTTGCTCACCTTCGCAAGACGGGCTTTGAAATAAACGGTCACACCGGCTTCCTTCGCCATGTCGGCGAAGACCTTCTCCGCGACATGGGGTTCAATGGAATAAGCGCCACCGGTTGCGGGACCACCACCGGCCTTGCTCTCAAATGCCTTGTCCCATGCGAGCGTTTGGCCATACGTGGCGACCAATCGCGTGAAGTATTCCCGCGTGATGCCACCGACGGAACGTGGATCACCGATATCCACCGCGCCTAGGCCGCCTGACGTCATGCCGCCCAGATGGTTGCGCGGTTCGACGAGGATTGTTTTCTTTCCCATGCGCGCGGCTTGCACGGCAGCGGAGACGCCGCCCGAGGTGCCGCCATAGACGCAGACCTCGGCGGTGATGATTTCAGCGGCGTGAGTGGTGAAGGCGGAAATGATGAGTCCGACAACGCAAAGAACCCGCACAATGCGTCGTGAAAGCTGATGAAGCTGGTGCATGGTGGATGATGGACGTATGTAGTGGTGAATGGCAAGTTGGGGTGACTGGTTAGTTAATTTGACCACTCCATCTATAGCTGGTCTGTTCATCATAGCGTCGCTACGCGACGCACCGTGATTACGCTGAATACCGTGGGTTTCACCCACGGCTACCATCGGGTCGTGCCTAACGGCACTGCATGCGCCGTCCGTGAAATATTTCAGCTGCTTGATTATCGAGCGTTGCTGCGACTCGGAGAGTCGCGCTCCAAAAACAAAAAGCCGGCAGGCTGTTAACCTGCCGGATGATTGCAATAGCCCAAAAATATAGGCCCACGGGTGCAACCCGTTACTTCATGCGGACCAGCACGCGGAGGCGTTTTTGGCTGTAGGTGTTGGCGTTGGCCACGAACGTCCAGTCCTTGGTCTCACCCGTGCTGTTGCCTATGCCGATATTGGCGCCCGCGGCCGCCTTCCAGTTGTTGATGGCGAAGATCGTCTGCTTGGCCTTGAAGTTATGGACTTGCATGGAGCCGTAGCCATCCACCAAGGCATCGATCATGTCACCCGTATCGAATGCGGCATCAGATGCTCCTACAACCTTACCTGTGTTCGCGGGACCGTAGTTGTTCGGCCAGAACTCGATGTTGCAATCGCCTGCAAACGTCCCGTTCGGGATATCTTTCACGTTCGAGATCACGTTTGCATTCTTTACCAGCGTCTGGAACTTCGCGCCGGAAGCCACCGTGGGAATGCCGATCTTCTTGATATCCGTGGTGAAGGCATCCATGGACACGTAGGAGTAGTTGACGCCTTGCGGCCCGCGCAACTCGATGAAGTAAGCGACGCGATCGAACTCGCCTTTCAGTGAGGCCGAGTTATCCACGTCATACTTGATGTTTGCACCGAGCTTGCCGAGGTCGAGATCGTAAACGAGCTTGTAGCCGCTGGCTTCGGGAGCTTTGATGGCGAGGTAATCCATCTTGGGCACTTCACCGGCGCGGAACGCTTCCGTGGGCAGGCCTGCACCGTTCACGAGATTCGGCTCCGCATCCTTGTGCCAGGAGAAACGCATCGCGGCGGGATTCTTTACACTCGCTGCGGAGAGCACCACGGAATCGCCGTCGATCACCGCATCCGCCTTCGTATAATCCGTTTCCGGCCCGATGATCTCGAACCAGTTGAGCGGTTTCTGATCACGCGATTTCAAGCCACCTGCAGTATTTTCAAACGTCACGCGTAGTTTGTCACCTTCTTGCTTGAGGGATTTGAATTTCGGCCCGTTCGCCACCACATCGCTCTTGCCATAGGTGTTCTTCAACGCGAGCAAGGCGAGGCGCAGGCCCACGTCCTGTTTGTTCTTCGGATGGATGTCGTTCAGGTTCGCAATGTCCGTGGTGACGACCATGCCGGTGTTCGGGATGGCTTGCGCGGCGCTCTGGGCTTCCCAGAACGTGGCGAGCACGTTCGGATCTTCCGCGCCGTATTTGTAAGGGGCGATCTGCACGTAGAAGAACGGGAATTCGCCGATGCCCCAGATCTTGCGCCAGCCTTGGATGAGCGCCTTCATCTTCTCGGTGTAGAGCATGCCTTCGCCGTGATTCGATTCACCCTGATACCAGATGGCACCGCGGATGGGGAAGCCGACGAACGGATTGATCATCGCATTAAAGAGTGTGGTGGGCTGTTGCTGCGGAGACTGCAGTGAAGCCAGCGGAGTGATGTCCGCCGGGAACACAGGCGACGCGGTGACCGGCTTGTTCTCCGCGAGAGCCGCCTTAGCGCTTGCGCTCCACTTATCCACGGCATCGAGATGCTGCTTGAGCTTCTGTTGATACGCCGGATTATCCGGCAACGTCTTGAGCACCTGGCTGTGGATGTCTTTCAACTGAGGCAGATCCGCGAAGCCAGTGACCGGTGTCCATGGCTCGATGCGGGTGCCGCCCCAAGAGGAATTGATCAGGCCGATGGGCACGCCGAGTTCCTTCTGCAGTTTGCGCGCCATGAAATAACCGGCGGCGGTAAAACCACCTGCCGTCTGCGGCGAGCAAACCTGCCATGAGGCCTTGAACTCATCTTGCGGCACACTGGCCGGTTTCAACGGCACCTTGATGTGGCGGATGGTCGGGTAATTCGCGGCGGCGATCTCGTCCTTCGGATTCTCGCTATTATTGACCGTCCACTCCATGTTGGATTGGCCGGAGCAGAGCCAGACTTCACCCACGAGAACATCTTTCAACGTCAGCGTGTTATTCGCCTTCACCGTGAGCGTGCGGGCCTTGCCATCGGCTTTTTGCGGAGGCAATTCCACGCGCCATTTGCCGGCGGCATCAGCAGTCGCGGAGACGGCGCTTTGGCCGTCCAATTGCACGGAGACGGCTTCTCCTGGCGAAGCCCAACCCCAGACGGGGAGCTTCTGGTCGCGCTGGAGGACCATGTTATCGCCGAAGATGCTGGCGAGCCGCGCATCGGCATGAGCGGAGAGGCTCGCAGCGAGAACCGCCAGCGAGAACAGTGGAGTGAAACGTAAACGCATAGTGTGTTGTTAGAGATGGGAAATCATTTTTTTGGAGCAGCCGCGGGCTTCAAACCTTTCAGTTTCACGTATTCGGAAGGCGTCGTGAAAATGGCTTTTTCCTGCACAAGGAAATCGATGAGCTCGACGAACTGGGCAAAGCGTTCATCCGTCCATTGAGCGGGGTGGCCTTGGATGACGAAGTAATCGCGGGTAGGATTCAGAGCGTAACCGGCTTTGAATTTCTGCAGGCTGGGGACAAAGGTCGGGGCTTCGATATTCACGGAGCCGACCCGGTCCATGACAATCTTGCCAGCGGGATTCTTGAGGTCGCCGTAAAGCCAGATGGTGGTGTCGGGATCGTCTAAGAGTGCTTTGGCCGTGTTGCCATCGATGGCGTTGAAGGGCGCGCCGAAGGCGGGGAACGTGAAGCCCAGCTTTTGTTTCGCGAGTTCATTACAGCGCAGGAGATTCTTTTTTTGATCCTCGTAGGATGGGCCTTTGAACTCCTGAAGCTTCTTGCCGTCCACTTCCCATTCCTTGTGATTGTAGCCGTGGTTCCAGAATTCGATGAGGCCTTTGGCGTGCTGGTCTTTGATCCATTGAAAATACTTCGGGTCATCCTTCTCGAGTGAATCCGAGATGATGCCGATGGCAGACTTGATCTTTCGCTCGGCAGTGAAGTCCACGAATTTTTGCCAGCGGGGATGAACCTTGCCGCCGTTGTTCCGCAGATCGTCCACTTTCAGGATGATGTAGGGCGGGGCTTTGCGCTCTACTGGTGTGGCCGGTTTAGCTGCTGGCTTGGCAGCGGGTTTGTTCGTGGTGGTCGCGGTTTGTGCGGAGGCGGAGGAAATGGCCAGTGCGAGCCCGAAGCAGGCCAGCGCGATACTGAAGATACGACTTTTCATGGTTCAGCGAGCAAGTGACGACGATACCGCCAGACTTGGCTAGCGCGGCGGGAGCGGTGACTTGATGGCGGAATGCTAGAGAAAACGGGGATGGGGTCAACCTCCGACAACTGGTAGGGCGAGACTCTGTCGAGCCCTAACTAGACCTGAACGCTTATTCCTGTCGAATGCGTCACTCTGGCAACACTTTGACATCCAATTGCCCTTACCTTGCCAGAATACCTTTCTGGCACGTGGATACATTAAGGTCTGGCATGGGCTCGAGAGGACTCTCGCCCTACCGGGATTAGCTATTTCCACTCGCCGGCGCGTTGGAACTTTGCTTGGGCCTTGGTGCCGAATTCTGCGCCTGCTTTGGCAAGCTTTTCGATGATCTCATCGGTGCTGCAGCCAGCACTGCCGCGGGCAGCGGGGATGAGGGTTTCGCACTCGTTGCTGTCCATGAAACGGGCGGCTTCGAGCAAGCCCGACTCTTCACCAAAGGGAACGGCGAGGAAGCCGTGTTTGTCCGCGTGAATGAGTTGGCCGGGCGATACTTTGCGGCCGAAGACTTCGACTTCCACGTTCCAACGGACGGGTGTGGAGTGGGCGTGGCCGACGCAGAGGCGTTTAGCGAGGGCTTTGAATCCGGCGTTGTTCATCTCATCTAGATCGCGGATGCCGCCATCGGTAATGGTGCCGACGCAGCCGAGGGCTTTGTGGACATTGCTGTTCACCTCACCCCAGAAGGCACCGATGACGTTGGGTTTATCGAGGTCTTGCACGACGACGATTTTTGGGCCTTCTACACTGGCGACGTAGCGGCGATAGTCTGCCCACGCGTTGGCATTTTGTTTGTGCGCGGCGTTGCTGGGTTCGATGACGACGGTGACGGCGTAGCCGACCATCGGGCCCATCTGTGGCATGAAATCGCGGGTTTCCTCCAGATTGAAGGCATCGCGGGCGGCGTTGTGTTTCGTGAGCTGTTCCCAGCCGTTATAGATGGTGGGCGTGTTCCAGCGTTTGAGCTGGAGGAGGTCGGAATGAGGGAGGGCGCGCATGGGGATGTTCTTAAAATTTTAATTGAGGGTTGCAATCGGGGTGTGACGCAACCCTTTCAGGGTAGTGGATTTTGATGCGTTGACCCAGGGTAGCTCGTGCCTCGCAACCCTGGGCTGATTTATGGAACCCCGTTGGGGTTCAGCGGGGTCAGTTAAATCTGACGCGTTTAAAAAAGAGCTTGAAGACACGGGATGCATTGTTGGCTTGCGTCTGGTATCGGCAACGCCATGCTGCTGGTCAAGTCCTTTGACCAGTCGTATCGCATGAAAGCATTGTCGTCGCCCTCTGCCGCCTTGCCACTGCCGGAGCGGGTCTCGCTCGTCACGCAGACGGCGCGCATTCTGCGGCTGGGATTGGAGACGGGGCGCTGGCCGGGGGCGTTGCCGGGGGAACGGTTGCTCTCCGAACAACTTCGCGTGAGCCGTCCTACTTTGCGTGCGGCACTGGCGCAATTGGAAAAAGACGGTCTGTTGCAAACGTCCCAAGGCAAGCGGCGGCAAACGGTCATTTCTCAGAAGAGGTCGCGGGGTAGCAAATCATCTGCGCCGAAATCCATATGCTTGCTCTCGCCGCATCCGCTGGATGCGGTGCCGCCGATGGTTCTTTTTTGGATCAATGAATTGCGGGCGCGGCTGGCGGAATTGCAGCTCGGCATGGAATTGGTCGTGCGACCCTCTGCTTATCATGCGAAGGCGGAGAAGGCTTGGGAGGAATTGGCTGCCAGCCATCCATCGGCAGCGTGGGTGCTTTTTCTCTCGAATGAGCCGATGCAACGGTGGTTCGCGGCGCGGAAGATTCCGGCGCTCGTGGTGGGCTCTTGTCCTGCGGATAACCCTTTGCCCTCGGTAGATGTGGATTACCGCGCGGCCTGCCGTCATGCGGCGCAGTGGTTCAGCGGGCACGGGCATAAGCGGCTCGCCTTGCTCCTGCCCGCGAGTGGTTGTCCGGGCGATCAGGAGAGCGAGGAAGGGTTTTGCGAAGGCGCATTGAAAGGTGAGGTGAAGATCGTTCGGCACGATGAAACGGTGGCTGGTGTCTGCGCGCGAGTCGATCGGCTGATTGCACTCGCGGAAGCACCCACGGCATTTCTCATCGCCCGTTCAGCGCATGCGCTCACGGTGCTGACGCATCTGCAACGGCGTGGCATCAAGGTGCCGCAGGATATCGCACTGATCAGTCGCGATGATGATGCATATCTGCAGCATGTTGTGCCGACGTTGGCGCGGTATACGAGCCGACCGCAGCAGTTCGCACGGAAGGTGGGGGAGGCGCTGGTGCAGGTGCTGGAACGGGGGGCGAAACCGGGGCGGGCGGTGAGGTTGATGCCGGAGTTTTTGCGAGGGGAAACGGCGAAGTGAGTGTTTGGAGCGCGGCTTTTAAGCCGCTTCAACACCCAAAATTCAAAGAGCGTCGTTTCGCTACAAGGCTGTCGAGTGCTCTCATGCTTTCTTATCCCTGCCTTGCTTTTGAATGGTGAAGCGGCTTAAAAGCCGCGCTCCACCTGACGGCGATTTGATTGCGCAAAAGCTATCTTCATTTCTTTACCATCAATTGCGCCAGTTTCCGCGCTGCTATTTGCCACGCTTCTATCTCTGTCGGCTCATATGTCTCCACGTAAAAGGATGTCGCGATGATCTCTCGTGCGGCGGATAGTGTGGGGAGGTGTCCGAGGGTGATGGATTGCAGGATGACGTTGCCGAGGGCGGTGGCTTCCACAGGCCCAGCGATGACGGTTCGTCCGGTGGCGTTGGCGGCGAATCGATTGAGCAATCTGTTCTGGCTTCCTCCGCCGACGATGTGGAGCACTTCGGTTTTCAGGCCGGAGACTTCTTCTGCTTGGCGCAGGGTACGATCGTATTGGAGCGCGAGGCTTTCGAGGACGCAGCGGGCGATGGCTCCGGGCGTGACAGGTTCAGGTTGTTTTGTCTCGCGGCAGAAGGCGGCGATCTTGGCAGGCATGCCGCCGGGGGAGACGAAGCGTGGATCGGTCAGGTCGATGATCGCGGTGAAGGGCGGCGCATCGGCGGCGAGCCTGGTGAGGGTGCCGTAGTCGATGTCGTTGCCATCAGCGGCCCATTGGCGGCGGCATTCTTGGATCACCCACAAGCCCACGATATTTTTCAACAGGCGCACGGTGCCGCCGTAGCCGAGTTCATTCGTGAAATTATGCGTGCGGCAGAGATCGGTGAGGACGGGTTTGTCCAGTTCCACGCCGAGTAGGGACCAGGTGCCGGAGCTGAGATAGGCCCAGTTCTTTTCCTTCGCTGGAACTGCGGCGACGGCGGCTCCTGTGTCGTGAGAACACGTGGCGATGACTTGTGTTTCTTTCAGCGAGAGTTCATCGGCAAGGTCGTGTTTGATGGGGCCGAGGCTGGTGCAGGAACTGGCGACGTGCGGGAAGATGGAGCGTGGGAGTTTCAGCAGGTTGATGAGGTAATCCGACCAGTTGCGTGTGCGCGGATTGTAGAGCTGGAAGGTGCTGGCCATGGACTCTTCCACGGTGGCGTTGCCGCTGAGGAAGTAATTGAAGGCATCCGCAACGCTCAGCAGCAGACGCGCATTTCGCAGTCGCTCGGGTGATTCCGCAGCGAGCTGGTAGAGGGAATTGATGGGCATGAACTGGATGCCCGTCTCGGCAAAGACGTGTTCCCATTTGGTGAGCGAGAACACGCGCTCCACTCCCCTCGCCGTGCGCGGATCGCGATAATGAAATGTGGGTGGGATGAGTGCGCCCTGGGCATCGAAGAGAACATAATCGAGGCCCCAGGAATCGGTGCTGATGCTGGCGATGGGAAGCTTGCGCTTGGCTACCAAGCGCAAGCCGCTCTTCAACTCCGTGAACAACTGCGGGATGTCCCAATGCATGGACTCGCCTTGGCGCAGCACGGGATTGGGGAAGCGGTAAATCTCTTCCAGTGTGACCCGCCCTTCACGCAACGTCCCGAGCATGAGGCGGCCGCTTTCGGCACCGAGATCGCAGGCGAGGTAGTGATGGGTGGTCATTTAATTTTGCTGGGGTGGAGGGTGGCAGGATTTTTTCGTGAATTCAATTCGTCAGCGACAGAGGGGAGAAATGACGAATGACGAAGCACCAAGTCTGCTTCAAAACAGAGCCATCGAGCTAATCATACCAATAGAACAGGGCATCAAAGACGTGATACGGCGGATTACTAAGGTTAGTCGTATCATGATGACGAAGATGTGACGGGATAGATTCTGATAGCGTTGTGGCACCGATGCGTTTCAAGCAGAACTCTTGGTCCAGCACCTTCTCGATCTTGGGCACCAGATATTGCAGATGTGGATCCGTAACTTTATCTATCATCATCAAGTCCGGCAAATAATGGCTGCCACCTGAGCCCGAAACACTCTTACATCGCTCACCTTGGCCAATGGCGTAGTAATCAGAAAGGATGCTGAAAAGAATCACCAATCCTTCCCGACATTCTGAATCACCATATCTCCGTGCCGGACTGCCACCCTTGGCTGGATAGAACCAAGCATCAATGTATGAAGCATAGCCGGAACCATAGCCATGCTCGATCTCACACTTGAGATGTAGGCGCGCATTCAAAGTCTCTATCACTGCCTTATAAAAGTGCACAACTTCACGGTCATCGGTCGCGTTCAAATTCCACGGCGGCCGATCACATATCGTCCGTACGTCCATCAAGGCTTCAAGTTGTGCTTGTGAGAAAATCATCGGGTTAAATATCCAAGGTTCAGCCAGTCACCTTTCATAGCGCTATTAGCAGCGTGGATGCGCAAGGATGCAATGAGGATTCTAAGCTTTAAAGTAGCGGACCATAACCCAGAGTAGGGAGGGATTTCTCTCGTTTCGACTTCGAAGCGTCGCTCCGCGACGCAACCGTGTTTTGTTCCTGCTACCGTGGGTTTCGCTACTCTGCACCCACGGCTACCTTCATTGCGTGCCGCTGGCATGCATGTTACTAGGCAAACCCAGACACTCCTCACACCGACCTTCTCACGAGGGGCGAAAAGAATGTCAGCGCGGTCTGACGACCGCGACTACGGTTGGGGCAAAGGGTGGCAGTTGAGTCATTTTGAACGATCAAGGAGGAACGGAGGGGAAAATGAGGTTGGGACTTGAGAATCGGAAGAATTCCTCGGCACTTGTAGATAAGTGCCGAGGCGGGAAATGGCAGAGATTTGGCTACGGCGGGCGTCGCGGACTGCCGGCTGGAATCCGGCAGCGCGGGTCACGTGATTCGTCGCAGTTCCCGAGGTTCACTTGCACGGGTGCCGACGCGGGATTGTAATGGCGTAGGGGTGGGTTTTGGGTTAACTCAAACTTATCGATGGACCGACGACGTTTCATGGGGCTCCTCGGGTTGGGGCTGGTGGGTTCGCAACTGGACACTCTGGCGGCGGAGGTCAAGGCGGACGCCCGGAAGCGTTACGTCCTGAAGCCCGACCAAGCGTGGCGGCTGACGGTGCCGGACAAGGAGCAGTTCGATGCCTCGGGGCTGCTCCTCATGCCGAATGGCGATCTTCTGACGGTGAATGACAAGCGGGTGGGGCTTTATAAGATCAATCGCCCGGCGGAGAGTATGGAGGCGACGCTTGAGCTTATCCCTAACCTATTTACGGAAAAGCAGTTAAGCCCGTTCAAAGGCGAGAAAACGGGGCATTGGGACTTGGAAGGGATCGCGCGGGATGAGGAGGGGCAGATTTATGTGTGTGAGGAGGGAAATCGCTGGGTGCTGCGGCTGGATCCGAAAACGGAAAAGGTGGAGCGATTGGCAATCGATTGGTCCCCGGTGAAGAAGTATTTTAGCAAGGATACGAACGCTTCTTGGGAGGGAATTGCGGTCGGTGATGGGCGGCTTTATTTAGCGAATGAGCGGGAGCGTGGGCGTATTATTGTATTAGACCTCAAGACGTTACAGATTGTCAGTGATTTTTCAGTCGGGGCGATTCAGCTCTTTGCGCGGGACATGCATTATACGGATTTGAGCTGGTTTGAGGGACATCTTTACGTGCTGATGCGGGAGGCGCGAGTGGTTCTCCAAGTGGACCCGAAGACAGAACGCGTGGTGGCGGAGTATGATATATCCTCGCTGGAAACCACCCCGGAGCATGCCTATCACCGGCTCTATCCTACCGGTTACTTTGAAGGGTTGGCGGTAGATGCCGAGAATATCTGGGTAGTGACGGATAATAACGGTTATGGAAGATTGAAAGATCCGACGGATAAGCGGCCAACGCTTTTCCGATGCAAGAGGCCGCCGGTAGCACCGGCTGGCCAATAATGAAGAAAGGAAAGCTCTCGCCGATTCGGAGATCGGCGCTACGGCTTGGCCGTCTGAAGGCAAACTCTCACCCCAAAGTTTCTACTCCTAAATCCCTGCAAACGAATCGCATCAGAGGGTTTAATGGGCGATTACAAAATGCCGATAGGAGGACATGAAAAATCGGGTTGCATAGTGCCCTAATCGTGTTAATGCTTCCTGTTGAATAAGCCGTGCAAACCAACCAGACAACCAAGGCCGGCTTGCGCCCTAAAACCTAACCAACCAGACCACGCGCTATGAAGGACAAGTATCTCGCGGAACACACGCCCACCATGGCAGACTTATGTGTCAGCCGCCGCCAATTTTTGAACCGCTTCGGCATGGGGTTCGGTGCCTTGAGCCTGGCAGGTTTCATGGGTGAGCTGTCTCCGTTGCAAGCCGCGACTTCCGGTCCTTTGGCCATCAAGCAGCCCCATTTCCCGGCGAAGGCCAAACAGGTGGTACACATCTTCGCACAGGGCGCACCGTCACACATCGATACTTGGGATCCGAAACCCGCGTTAGAGAAGTATGCCGACCAGCCGCTTCCGGGCACAAACGGTGTGGGTCTTCCTTCGCCTTTCAAGTTCGAGAAGAAGGGCAAGTCGGGCATCGAGGTCAGTGACGTGTTTCCTCGTTTGGGTGAGCACGTGGATAACATGGCGATTGTGCGCTCCATGTGGACAGATATTCCTTCCCATGAATTTGCGAGCATCCTGATGAACACGGGCTCCGGCCGTCGCACGATGCCGAGCTTGGGTTCCTGGGTCACTTACGGTTTGGGCAGCTTGAACCAGAACATGCCGGGCTTCATCTCGCTGCGTCCCGGTGGCGTGCCTCCCGGTGGTGCTCAGAATTGGCAGTCGGCCTTCATCCCGGGTATTTTTCAAGGCACCAGCATCAATACGCAGTTCACGCAGATCGACCGGCTTATCGAGAACATCAAGAGCCAGTACACCTCGCTGCCGGAACAGCGCCAGCAGCTTGACCTGCTGAACCAGCTTAATAACATCCACAGCCATACGATGCAGAAGGATGCGAATCTCGAAGCGCGCCTGCAGGCGTTCGAACTCGCTTATCAAATGCAGATCGAGGCGACGGATGCATTCGATATCTCCAAAGAACCGCAGAACATCCGCGACATGTACGGCAACACGCCGCAAGGCCGCCAGATGCTCATCACCCGCCGTCTCATCGAGAAGGGCGTACGCTTCGTCCAAGCATGGGCGGGCGGTTGGGATCACCATTCCAACTTGGAACGCTCACTTCGCGATCGCGCCCGCGATATCGATCAGCCTTTGGCCGCGTTGATGACGGATCTGAAGCAGCGTGGTCTGCTCGACAGCACGCTGGTGATGTGGGGTGGCGAGTTCGGTCGCACGGCCTCGCGCCAGCTCCCGAATGCGAACAGCGCATTCGAAGTGCCGGGCCGCGATCACAATAACCGCGCGTTCAGCACCTGGCTGGCAGGCGGCGGTGTCAAAGGCGGAACGATTTACGGCGCGACCGACGAATTCGGCACCGCTTCGGTTGAAAACAAGGTACACATCCATGACCTGCACGCCACCGTGCTGGCTCTGCTGGGCTTCGACCACGAGAAGCTGACCTACCGCTACAATGGCCGCGACTTCCGCCTGACGGATGTGCATGGCCACGTAGTGAAGGACATCATCGCCTAAAAACAGGGAAGTCTCCAAGTGCCTGTCATGAAACAATTCTGGCAAGGGGTGACGGCGGTCCGTGCGACCGCCGTTGCCGTTTTAATCTCTGCGGCTGCTGCAAAGGCGGCCGAGCCTACACCTGCCGAGCTGGATTTCTTCGAGAAGAAGATCCGCCCGGTGTTGAACGACAAGTGCTATAGCTGCCATAGTGTATCGGAGGGCAAATCGAAAGGCGGTCTAGTAGTCGATTCCAAGGAAGCATTGCTCAAAGGTGGCGATACTGGTCCCTCCATCGTGCCCGGTGATCCGGACAAAAGCCTCTTCATCAAGGCCATCCGCTATACTGATCCCGACCTCCGGATGCCGCCATCGAACAAGAAGCTATCCACCCAGGAGATCGCCGATCTCGAGCAATGGGTGAAAATGGGTGCGCCCGATCCCCGCAAAGGTGGCGATCCAGATAAGTGGAAGGAACAGCTGGCAGCGGCGGAGAAAGATCATTGGGCATTCAAGCCGGTCGCCAAGACTCCTGTACCCGAGGTCAAGATGAAAGGCTGGGTCGGCACACCCGTAGATAATTTTATCCTGCAGCAGCTTGAATCCAAGGCGATGTTTCCTTCTTTCGGAGCCGATCGCCGTACGCTTATCCGTCGTGCCACCTATGACCTGGTCGGTTTGCCACCGACAGCTGCCGAGGTGAAAGCGTTTGTGGAAGACAAGTCTCCCGATGCTTACGAAAAGCTGATCGACCGCCTGCTTGCTTCACCGCAGTACGGAGAACGGTGGGGCCGTTACTGGCTGGATATCGCGCGTTACGCGGACACTAAGGGTGATGTTAACAATAACCGCGAGGACTTCCGCTTCCCCTATGCGTGGACGTATCGCGATTACGTCATCAAATCCTTCAATGACGACAAGCCGTACGACAAGTTCATCATGGAACAGCTCGCCGGTGACAAGATGGTCCAAGGCGAGGACAAGCAGGCGATGGCCGGTTTGGGCTTCCTCACGCTGGGCAAACGGTTCGCTGGCAATCGCAATGAGATCATTGATGACCAGATTGATGCCGTCTCCAAAGGCCTTTTGGGCCTGACGGTCTCCTGCTCGCGTTGCCATGACCACAAGTTCGATCCGATCCCCACGGCGGATTACTACTCCTGGCACGGCATCTTCAACAGCACGACGGAGCCGGAGATCGAACCGCTCTTGAGCAAGCCGGTGGAGACGCCCGAGTTCCTTGATTTCCAGAAGCAACTGGAGAAATTGCAGGCGGAAGTGCGGACATACAAGGAATCGAACGAAGTGTTCATCCTGACCAACCTCCGCACGAATGTGGCCAAGTATCTCTACGTGGCCTATGAGGCTCCGAAGATGACAAACGCCCAGGCGCGGAATGAATTCATCTTGCGCACCAACCGCTTGAATCAAGGCGTGTTGGGTGCCTGGCAGCGCACATTGGCGGCATTCTCGCGTCAGAAGCAGCCGTCCATCTTCACTCCACTGATCGAGTTCTCGAAATTGAAGCCGGAGGAATATGCCACCAAGGGGCGCGCACTTTCGGCGCAGTTCGCTCAGAACCAATGGAAAGCCGGCCAGATCAATCCTTACATCGCGCGTCTCTTTGCCGGCTCAGGGCCGGTGGATTTCAAAGACGTGACTGACCGGTATGGACGCGCCCTGGCGGATGTGGACAAGAAATGGGAAGCGGAAATCGATATGTGGGAGACGCGCAAGAAGCTGAGCAAGAAAGACGATTTGCCCGAGCCGACGCGCCTATCTGACAAATATGCCGAGGAAGTCCGCATGGCGCTCTACGGCCAAAACTCCCCGGCCAACCCGCCGAGCAACCAGATCGACAACATGCTTCCGCAACAGGTGCAGCAGCGCCAAACCACCATGCGCGGCAACATCGCGCAGTTGAAGATGACCCATCCGGGTTCGCCTCCACGCGCACAATCACTGGAAGATTCCCGCCAGCCGCGTGATTCACGTGTCTTCATCCGCGGCAATGCCAGCAGCCTCGGTGATCCGGCTCCGCGCCAGTTCCTGAAAGTGCTCAGCACCGGCAACCGCCAGCCATTCTCGGATGGCAGCGGTCGCTATGACCTAGCAAAGGCCATCGCCTCCAAAGAAAACCCGCTCACTGCCCGCGTGATGGTGAACCGCATTTGGATGTATCACTTCGGTGAAGCTCTGGTTCCGACCACAAGCGACTTCGGCACACGCTCCACGCCGCCATCTCATCCGGAATTGCTGGATTATCTGTCCAACTACTTCATGGATAACGGTTGGTCCGTGAAGAAGATGCATAAGCTGATGATGCTCTCCAGCACCTACCAACAGGCCAGCACGCACAACCCGCGTTACTCGCAGATGGACCCGGGCAACAAATTGCTCTGGCGCATGAACATCCGCCGTCTCGATTTCGAGTCGCTGCGTGACACGTTGCTGGCGCTCGGTGGCAAACTGGACACCTCCGTCGGTGGCAATCCGGTGGATATCACCAAGCCCGAAACCACCCGCCGAACAGTGTATGGTTATGTCGATCGTCGCAACCTGCCCGAGGTGTTCAATCACTTCGACTTCGCGAACCCCGACCTCACCACGAGCAAACGCTACTTCACTATCGTGCCGCAACAGTCATTGTTCCTCATGAACAACCCGATGGTGGTGCAGCAGGCGCGCAACCTGGTCGAACGTCCGGACTTCAAGGACCAGGGCGATGAAGAGAAGCGCGTGAAGATGCTGTATGACCTGGTGCTTCAGCGCGAACCGTCCCAGGATGAAGTGAAGATGGGCTTGCGATTCCTCGACTCACTGCCGGGCGTCACGGACATGCCGGCTGAACAGACTTGGAAATACGGCTACGGTGAGGTGGATGAAGCCAGCAAGCGTGTGAAGGAATTCCGCACGTTGAACTTCCTGAACAATGTCTGGAAAGCGGGCAATGCCATGCCGGACAAAAACCTCGGCTACCTCAGCCTGAGCAAGCAAGGCGGTCACCCGGGCAAGAACCCGAAGCAGGCAGCCGTCCGCCGCTGGACTGCTCCGCGCGACGCCATCGTGACGATCAACGGCACTCTGGATCATCCGGGAACAACGGGTGATGGCGTGCGCGCCCGAGTGATCTCCAGCCGCTCTGGTGAGGTCGGCGGATGGACGTCCTTCAAGCAGAAGGTGGCCACCAAGATCGCCCGCATCGAAGTGAAGGCCGGTGACACACTGGACTTCGTGGTCGATCCGCGCGCCAACGATGGCGGTGACAGCTTCAACTGGGCACCAGTCATCACCGTCGCACAGGAAACCGGGGAGACGATCGCCGGCCTGCACAGGGAATGGAATGCGGACAAGGACTTTACCGGCAACAATCGTGCCACTGTGAAAGCTCTCAGCGCCTGGGAGAAATACGCCCACGTGCTGCTGCTCAGCAACGAAGTGACTTTCATCAACTGATCGCACCTCTTAAAAATTCAAAGGGGCTCCTTGCGGAGCCCCTTTTTGTTTCAGTAATTGATTTGTTTAGAACTTCGCCGTCAGGCTAACGCGTAGCATTCGCGGCTCCGAGGGATGGAGGTGGACGTCATTGTAACCGCCGTTCAACGTCGGGTCCGGGTTGATCGGTTCACCGGCCAAGCGGGACTCGTAGTAATATTCGATATCGCTGTCGCGACGGTCGAGGATGTTGAACACCTCCACCTGCACCGTCCAGTTCTTGCGAAACTCATAACCGATGTAGCCGTTCAGCATGAACGTGGTGGATGAACGCGCAGAGTTATCTTCGACCAATGCGCGTGGTCCGAAGTAACGCGCACGCAAACCACCGAAGAAACCGTCCAGGTCATGTACCGTGATACCGGCGGCAACCACAGAGGCCACTGAACCCGGGATGTGATTGCCCGCCGGATCGTCATTACGGAAGCGTGCATGGGAGAGCGAGACATCCGCATCAAACGTCAGCCAATCGGTGGGCGTGTAATAGTTCGCGAACTCCACACCGTAACGGCGGCTGGGACGGCTGGCTTCAGTCGCACCAGCATCGCCTACGAAGAGAAGTTCCGAGTCCACATTCAGCCACCAGAGCGAGACGCTGCTGTGCAGCTTGGGAACGATCTCCGTGCGGATGCCGATCTCTGCACCCACTGTGGTCACCAGCGGTTCTGCCGGTTGGATGGGATTGCCGCCGGCATCCACGGGCAAGCCCGTGACCGGGTCCACGTTGGTCATCACACCACGACCGTCATTGCTGTGGAAACCCATGCCGATGTTGCCGTAGAACTCCGTCTTGGACCAAGGCCCGAGCACGAAGCCCGCTTTGGGACTCGTAGTGAAGTCCGATCGTTGACCGGAGTTCGCCGCCTGATTGCTCTCCACATCCCAGCGATAGAAATCGCCGCGCAAACCGACGGTCGTGCGGAACTTCTCCGCCCATTGGATACGATTCTCGAAGAACGTGCCGACACTCGCCTGCCACACTTCATCTTGTCGCACGATACCCGTGGTATCACGCGCTACGCTGCTATAGAGACCGTTTTCAATGACATTACTGCGGATTTGTGCGCCAAGTGTATTACGCGATTCAAAACCGACCATGGTGCCATCCCATTGACGGCTCGCCACCAGACCGTTCACCCAACGGCGATCTGCCTGTTGGAACTGGTCCGGCGTGGTATCCGTAGGATCGTTCAGGAAGTAGGTGAAGTTCGAGAACAGGTCGAGGTCATAGTAATAACTGTAGACCATCGCCTTGCCGATGCCGTTGGCATATTCCTGCTCCCAATTCAGCATCGCACCGATACGGCGGGATTCACCACCTGTGCTAGGGTCCAGAGAACCGAAGCGATCTACCGCCCCGGACTCCACCGCGCGCTTGGCCAATTGATCCGTCGCATCCCAATAGCCCTGGTAAGCCATCAGCGTGAGGCCCCAGCGTGTATTGTCTTCACCTTGGGTGTAGCGCACCAGTGCGTTGCCCTTCTTGAAGTTGTCGCCGCTGTCCCATGGACCATCGTAGTGAGAGAGATCGATGGCATAGAGCAAGGTGCCCTCACCCAGCTTGGGCGAAGAGGCCCAAAGGCCGCGACCATAGTTGAAGCTGCCGCCTTCGAGCTTGAGCAACGATTGCGGCAATTCATCCGCATAACGGATGTTCGCACTACCGGCGGAAGAAAAATCTCCTGCTTCGGCGTGATACGGGCCTTTCCGGAAGTCGATGCCTTCCACCAACTCAGGGATGAGCCAGTTCAGATCGGTATAACCTTGCCCATGGCCGTGCGTGGGCAGATTGATCGGCATGCCCTCGAAACTCACGCCGAAGTCCGTGCCGTGATCGAGGTTGAAGCCGCGCAGGAAGAACTGGTTCGCCTTACCACCACCGCTGTGTTGCGTGATGATGAGGCCGGGAACCGTTTCCAGGATTTCACCCGTGCGAAGCAAAGGTCGCAGCGAGAGCTGCGGCTGGCCCACTGTGCCTTCGGAAGCGGAAGACGCCTGCTCCAGCAGACTCGTGTCACGACCGATGATGAGCACTTCTTTCAACTGCACGGGTTGATTGGTGGAGGTGTTTTGCGCCTGCGCACTGCTCATGATGGAACAGGCCAGCGCAAAAGCGGCAGCATTGAAACAACGCCGCCTAGATGGATTGCGGTTAACTTTTAAGGACATGGTAATTGTATGTTTTGGGTTACGAGCATTTGCCCACAGCCAAAGTCAGCAATTTCTAATGGCTTGGGATGCCCTCCACGCATCGCGCCAAGACAGCACAATGCAGAAGCTCACGGGCAAGGAATACCGGTGGAAGAAGGGAGCCAGCGGAAGGCTCTCAAATATCGGGACAAAAGCGCGAACTGCACCGACGCTTGAAAACCAGCTAGCTCACGCAGGCAGGCGGGCCGCGATCCGGCGTCTGAGCATTCCAGATGGAAGCCAGCAACAGTTCATCAGGAGAAAGTATTTGATAACTGCCCTTGGGAACAAAATGTGGTATTACTGGAATATCAACATGCTGGTCCAGCAAACCGCTTGCCAGCAATTGCGCCAGGCTGTGATGTTCGTGGCCTTCAGCTGAGGGATTGGAGTTCTTTTCAGGGCTGCCCAGCAGATCAGCCATCGCTCCCACCAGCTTTACGATTGGAGCCGTAGGCAGTTTAAAGGGGCGATGATTGCGCGTGAAGACAGGTTTTGCTTTCTTCTCCACCTGTGACAGGGAATCCACTTGCGCCAACGCCGCAGCGGAATCAAAAGTGTAGTGTTTGGAACCCACATCATGCGAATGCGTGTGCCACTCGCCATGCCCACCGTGCTCGATGAGTTGATGCAAAAATGGACTCAGACCCACTGCGCCTGCCAATGCCAAACACAGAATCAGGTAACCAGCAATCCATGATCGCATTGGCCTCATTCCCTATAAAGTTGTAGGATTTACAGGTGTCGGCAAGTTATAGCGAGCAAAGTCTTTGAAATCTGCCTGTCCCAGCTGCTTCAGGTTCGTGCCGTAGGCAGCGGGGGGATTGGATGGAATCCACGTTTGAAGAGGTGACAGGCAATGCGTCAGGCGATGATGCTTGATGCTATGAATGGAGCGATTCCTTGAGTCACTGTGTGAAACACGGTAAATATGCTGGAATCTGTGGGTTTCACCCGCCATCCGTTGGTCTGGGGCACTTGCAGGGGAGAGGTTCTATGCCTGCCACTTGCCCAAGTTCTCCCGCACAAATTCATCGTCGTTCAACTGCGGATAAGCTGCGTAAACCCGATCGATCTCTTTCTGCTGCCCATGGCTGAGTGATTCGTGAGGATCCAGACACCAAATTCCTTCCAGCAAACCTTGCCGGCGTAATACTTCATGGATACCAGCGATGCATCCATGATAACCGTTTGCCGCATCGAAGAAGGCGGCGTTGGAATCGGTGACCTGTTGTGCGAGCGTGAGGATGTCTTGGTCCACCGGCTGGTTCTTCAATGTCAACATGTGGCATTGATTTAGCAGTTCTGCTGCCTTCTGCGTCCACACCGCCCAATGCCCGAGCAGGCCACCGACAATCCGGCGAGTGCGCCACTCTCCATCCACCTGGAAGCGGAACGGCGTGAGCAGATCAATGACGATGTTATCATCATTGCCCGTGTAGAGAGCGATGTCCTCGCGGCCTGATTCCAAAATCGCCCGCACGACATCAAGTGTCTGGTAGCGATTAAACGGCGCCATCTTGATAGCCACGACATTTTCTATCTCCGCAAAGCGTCGCCAGAAAGAATAGGGCAGGGCACGACCACCGACAGATGGTTGCAGGTAAAAACCGATGACCGGGATCACCTCCGCCACCGCGCGACAATGTGCGATGAGTTCGTCATCCGTCGCGCTCTTTAACGCCGCCAGACTGAGCAAGCCCGCGTGGTAACCAGCCTCCGCCGCAAAATGCGCTTCCCCCGTCGCCTGTGCCGTTGGTCCACAGATGCCGCAAACTCGTACCAAAGGCTCGCCACGCGTGACATCGGCCCGTGAAAATTCTTCGCTGGCGAGCTTTAGCAGCGGCTGAAACAATCCTATGTGCGGATCACGAATGGTGAATTGCGTCGTATGGACACCCACCGCCACTCCACCCGCACTTGCGGCAAAATAATATCGCAGCAACGCCCGCTGACGCCGTTCATCCCACTTGCGATTTGCATTCAGGGCGAGAGGCAGGGCAGGGATGACGAGGCCGCGCTGAAGAGCGGAACGTATGGCGGGGTTCATGATTTAAAACTTCCCATCACGCGATTCGAAGTGGGTCGGCTTGTTCAGCGTGGCTCCGCCTTTTTTCACCCAGTGTGCGATCCATTTCATCAGCAGCGGGACACGCACGCGCTCCGGGCCATAACGCCGAAGAGTAGTCGAAGCATCATTAAGCAAGGCCGAGCTTTGCTCACCCCCGCTGAACGTCACGGGCTTTTCAAAAAGACGTCCGAATTCCCATGCCACTTCACGGATGCGCAATTTGTCCGCACCTGTAAGGTTGATGATGCTAGGAGGGCTTTTCGCATCCGCCAAGGCGGCCAGAGTGACGGCATTCGCATCCGCCTGCCAGATGGTGTTGAACCATCCCATGCGCAGATCCACCGGCTGCTCTGCCCAAACTTTCTGGGCTATGTCCGTCAGCACACCGTAGCGCAGCTCGCATGCGTAATTCAGCCGGATCAGCGCGGTCTTGGTTTCATTCACCCGGCTGAAATGCTCGAACATGCGCTCGCGCCCCAGGCAGCTCATGGCATACTCCCCCACGGGATTGGGCGTATCCGTCTCCACTGAGCCTTTGCTCGTAGCCGACACCAACCCATATACGTTTCCCGTGGAAAGCGCCACGATGCGACTGTGGCGAAAGCGTTGTGCCGCTTGAGCGGGCAGCCAGGTGTTCACCGCCCAGGTCTGAGCCTCCTGTCCGGTGGAGCCAAACTTCATTCCGGCGAGATAAATGATGTTTGGCGCAGCAGGTAGCGAGGTGAGAAACTGGCCATCGAGCAGATCGCCGGAAATGGTTTCGATACCCCGTTCATTCAACCACTGCAATGCCCCTGTTGAAGAAAAGCGTGATACGCCGATGATGCGGCGCGGCGTGCCTGCAATGTCAGCAGCCCGTTTGGCCATGAGTGCGAGTGTCAACCCCATCTTGCCCGCCACCCCCAGAAGCAGGATGTCTCCCGGGATGCGCTTGAATGTCTCGATGACGGCGGATGACGGCTCGCTCAGCAGATCATCTAGCTGGGCTTCGGAGGTGATGAATTCTGGCAGAGGGATCATGACCGTTTTTGAGTTCACCCCTTCATCACACCACCTTCAGCAGAGCTGTTGGTGAAATTGACCCATGCAAAATAACCAAACAGGAAAGCCATATATATGCGTTGATTTTTCAGGGCATATGCGGCCACAAGCACCGCCACGAGGCCGCTGACAAAACAGGCTGTCTGCAACCGTTTCGGTCCGAGCAATTCCCGGAATATCTGCCCCCCATCCAATGGAAGCACGGGCAAAAGGTTCATCAATGTCCAGCCGATGTTAACGAACAGGGACATCTCGATGATGGTATAGAAGCCTTCATATTCGGTTTTTACGAACAGGTTGGCCAAGATGGTGATCCCGGCGAGCAAAAAACCGGCCAGTGGTCCTGCGGCGCTCACCCATATGCTCTGCCCCCGGCTGAATTGGGCATGAGGTATGATGGTCACGCCACCAAAACCATGAAGAACGATAGATGAGTGATAGCCACATTGGCGGGCGGCGAGAGCGTGTCCCAGTTCGTGGATCAAAATGCCAAAGAAGACGACAGGAACCCGCAGTGCCACATTGATCCATTCACTTCGTGTCTCGGACCAAAGCCCCCCGCTTACGAACACGGCCATGATCCAGAAGAACCATTGGACCCCGACCGGAAACCCCATCATGTTAAACTGAAACATGGGCAGAGACGTAACAGCTTTTCAGCCGCCTGCCAATGACTACGGGTGGAATTCTGCTCGTTCCTTGAGGCTACAGGATTTGGACTAAGGCAGGGCAAGCTAATACCGGAGGAATCAATGCCAGCAGCCGTCCCCCATTCCGGGTGGCCAGATAGTATATAACCCCGCAAAAAAGGAAAAACAGAATGACTAGGGTAAACCCCAAGATCAGGCGCGGGGTGCGCCGATACAAATTGATATTGCACGCTGCGCACCGGGTTGAACCCGATCGCAACGTCCTCCCACATCGACTGCAAGTTCGCGTGACCAAAACCATTCGTGGCTTTTGGGAAGCAATCTTTGTTCCTCCCGTCATTTGCCGTATATTAAACAAACCAGGGCAGGTCTGCCTGCCCAAGGTTTGTTCAGTATTTGTCAAATATTGCGTTGAGGGGAGTCATTTGGCGAGTGTTTTTCCCGCTAGAATATTCCTGTCTCCACGAATTCCGTAGTTGCTCTGGATTCGCGCACTGGCCTGGCTGGCCTGGCTGGCATCCAGCACCATCTTCTGGATACTGCTGCCCTCCATGAACTCAAGGATATGAAACCCGTCCTTGGGCGTCTGCAGGGCTGCAGCAAGCTCCATCAGATTGCTGATCGCCTTTCCGTTCACTTTGTCCAGCACGATAAACCGGTAGTCTTGGTATCCGATGTTTACCGGATCGGGCAATATGGCGGATAGCAACACCAGCCCGGCGCGCTCCTCGCTTTTGGACTGGTTATCATAGTAAGCCAGGCGGAAAGGAGCGCGTTGTTTCCAATCGCCTCCCCAACGCTTCAAGAACGGCCCGTCCAGCGGCTGGAATAGCAAACCACCGACCATCAGATACTCAGGTTCTTTATCAAAAACCTCTTTTGGGATCAGGTCCGTGGCGTAATCCGCCTTGGGCAGGGTGTAATCAACCGTCACTTCTTTGGCATCGCGCCAGACGACTATTTTAATCGTATCCCCTGCCCAGTGGCGACGGCTGCTGAGCGTCTCCAGCATCAGATGCCCGTATTCCGGGTCCACGTAGTCGCCCTGGATGTCGATATCGAACCCGTCCACTTTCAAAATCAGGTCACGCTCCTTCAATCCGTCCGGTTTCTTCTCATGATCGGGAATGTCTATGATCACGACGCCTTTCGGATCTGTTTTCCAGCCGAGGAACTTGTGTGCATCTGGATTCAAGGTTTGCTGCCAGGTGAACGCAAAGTACCCCATGCCCGTGAACTTGCCTTTTGCACGGGCATCCAGCACGCGTCGGAAAAACTGCACGGGCATGACATTGAATTTACGGCCGTCAGAAGAGGTTGTGAGGCCCACCAGTTTCCCATTGTTCACCACCGCTTCCGCCCAGCCGAGGCCTTCGATCTCCGAGCTGAAGATGATCTGGGTGGAGGGAACGAAGCTGACCTTGCCTTCGCGGACTGTGAACTCGTTGAACTCCGCCTTGCGGCTTTCCAAGTTGCCATTTCGCCAGCGCACTACTTGTACCATGCTGAGATCCTTGAAATCTGTGGCGAACTTTGCCGCCTTCAAGCCTGGCCAGAACTCTGCTTCTTCCACGGAGAGCAAAGCTACGTTCGCATGGTAATCTGCCCACTTGAGCTTGGCGGTCCACCACCGGCCGCGTCCGTTGCGTTGCACGCGGATAAGTGTCACGTCATTGAAGAATTCCGCGGTCGTCAGTATCTCTTTTCCTTCGATCACGATGGCGTTCTTGACGTCCGTGGCCGTCTGGCGGGTCCATGGCTGGCCCATGTCATAACGCTGGCGGGTGATCTCCACCGTCACGATGGAATCCTCCCAAGGATTGTGTGAGAGCTGGCTTTGTCCCGTGAGCGCGCACAAGAATGTCAGGCAGAGAAACAGAAATTTTTTCATAACTGGTCAGTCTTGATGGCTTACAGGCGGCGGTCGCTGGAGATGTTATAGGTTTTCATGATTTCGGCATTTGCCGCATCGGCGTCCTTCCGCTCGATGCATTCGAAACCGCCTTTAGGCAGGAATTCCATGATATGCTGGTCCGTCTTCGCCTCGGCGAAAGCTCGGATCACATCCTCCAGTTTGTTGATCTTGATGCCGTTGATCTTGTCCACCAGCACGGCCCCGCGCACTTGCAGGTTCGCGTTCACGGGGTGGGCCATCACGGTGCTGAGGACAATAGGTTCTTCGCGGACTGTTTCGGGTTTTTCGCGGCGACGATAGTTCAGTTCATACAGCATCGCAGCCGTGGAACCGGCACGGGGCAGGCGGCGCAGATAATCCATGCTCAAAGGGGTGAACACCATGCCGCCATATACATAGTAGCGGGGCAGCACATCATATTGGCTGCCAGTGGGCAGGTCTTCGTTGTCTACAAAGAGTGGCAGTTTGGTGGATACCTCCTTGCCCTCGCGCCAGAGCTTCACGGGGATGGATTCTCCATTCTGCGGTTCTTGGAAGGCGACGGAGAGCGATACCCGGTTCCCTTTGTAGAGTATCGTCGCATCACTGCCCACGCGATAGCCGCCGACTTCGAGCAAAACGTCATCCACCTTCAAGGCTTTGCGGGTGCTCTCGATTGGCAGGATGTTGTCCACCCGGGCGCCTACATCATTGTCTGGCAAACCGGCGAGCTTCCGGAAGGCCGGGTTTTGCATCGGCATGATGCTGATGCCTGCGCGGGGGAAGCCGTCATACTTGCCGTCTTCGATATCTTTCAGGAAGTGATTGATGACTGGCGGAGGGATGAAGAAGCCGGTGTTTTCCAAGCCGGGCGTGCCTTGAAAGGCTACGCCCACCACTTTGTCATCCTGGATCACTGGGCCACCACTGTTGCCGGGGTTGATGGCGGCATCGGTTTGCACGGTGAGAAATGCGCGATTGCCCATGTGGACATACCCTTGCATCTCGATGCGTGACACCACACCGCGAGTGAAAGATATCTGTTCGCCACCAGCGGGATAGCCCATCGTCGTGACAGTGGAACGCACTTCCGGCAGGTCACCGATCTGCAATGCCTCCATGCCGCTGAAGAAATCTTTGTCTTCGACTTCCAAAAGCGCCAAGTCGCATTCGTGGGCGACAAATGCGACTTTTGCACGATAAGGGCGCGGGTCTTGGTAACGTTTCACCAAAATCTGCTTGCCCCACCCGATGACGTGGGCATTCGTCATGATCTTCTTGCCGTTCACCACAAAGCCGGTGCCCGTCCCACGACCCACTTGGCTGAAGCGCCATGGAGCGATCCAGTCGGGCGACTGGCTGAAGGTCATGACTTGGACGACGGATTTCTCCGGTTCGGCGGCGTGAGCTGTCAGGGACAGGCTGACGCCGAGCAACAGACAGGCGAGGAATCGCTTCATGTTAAATATCAAGGTTTCCGGGCTTGGCTAACCGGGTCAAGCCATTACCGTGCAACTTGGACCGGTTCGGTTGAAATACATTCAAACAATGATTGCACCGCAAAATCTTCCTTCCAACGTTCTCCCCTGTTGCATTTCGACTTTCGCTCCCTAGAATCCGCCGCATGAAGAAAAAGGGTCCGATCAGTCAGTTCATTAAGCATAATTACCGGCACTTCAACGCCGCCGCGTTGGTGGATGCCGCCGAAGGTTACGAAGCGCACCTGAAACAGGGCGGCAAGATGTTCGTCACGCTCGCGGGCGCCATGTCCACGGCTGAGCTGGGCATCACGCTCGCCGAGATGATCCGTCAGGACAAAGTGCACGCCATCTGCTGCACCGGTGCGAACCTCGAGGAAGACGTGTTCAACCTCGTGGCCCATGATTTCTACGAGCGCGTGCCGAATTACCGCGACCTCACTCCGAAGGACGAGGTGAAGCTCCTGAAGAAGCACATGAACCGTGTGACGGATACGTGCATCCCGGAGATGGAAGCCATGCGCCGCATCGAGAACGTGGTGCTGGAGGAATGGGTGGCCGCTGACCAGAAGGGCGAACGCTATTTCCCGCACGAGTTCATGTATAAGATCCTCCGTGGCGGCAAGCTCAAGAAGTCTTACCAGATCGATCCGAAAGATTCCTGGCTTCTCGCCGCGTGCGAGAAGAATCTGCCGATGTTCGTCCCCGGCTGGGAAGATGCCACGCTGGGCAACATGTATGCTGGCCACGTGATCAGCGGTGATGTGAAGAAAGTACACACCGTCCGCACGGGTATCGAGTACATGATGGAACTCGCGGAGTGGTACACGAAGAATTCCAAGAAAATCGGCAAGGGCGGGAGCATCGGCTTCTTCCAGGTCGGTGGCGGTATCGCCGGTGACTTCCCGATCTGCGTCGTCCCGATGCTCCATCAAGACCTCCGCCGCACGGGTGTGCCGCTCTGGGGTTACTTCTGCCAGATCAGCGATTCCACCACGAGCTACGGCTCCTACTCCGGCGCTGTGCCGAACGAGAAGATCACGTGGGGCAAGCTCGGTGTGGATACGCCGAAGTATATCATCGAGTCCGATGCCACCATCGTGGCTCCGCTACTATTCTCCTACGTCCTGGGACACTAAGAGAAACTGATTTCAAACAACGCCGAAGGCCACAAGGTCTTCGGCGTTTTTGTTTTCATCGGCTGTTCAATCCGAACACCAGGCAGAACTGGACAAAGAAACAGAGCACGAACCAGAAGAGCATGTAAAAACCGCTGTAGAGATTGCTCTGCATTTCTGATTTGGAACGCCAGCAGGCAAAAGCAAATCCACCCGTTCCTAAAATCAGCAATAACCAGCGCCAGTCATGAATGCCCCAAGCCAGCTTTACGATATGGGGCAGCACATCCGTCTGCTTTCCGAATGCCGCAAAAAACAGCCCCATGGAATAACGGATGATCGCTACAGCGAAGAAACTGGAGGCGACCGCACACGCAGGCAGGATGAGTTTCGTGCTGTTCCCGTTCATTTGACGCCCATCATCTTCGGGCCGATCAGCAGCTTGAGAGAAAAATTCTGACGATCTTCCGTGCGCAGACACGCGAGCATCCCTTTGGACATCTCAAAATCGTTCACCGGCAATTTGGCCAATCGTGCGATGTTCTCCGACATGGAAGGATTATGACCTACGAGCAGGATGTTTTTCCCTTCTTGGATTTTCTTGAGCCAGCCACCGAAATTTCTCTCTTCATTACGGAGGGCACCGGTCAATTCCAAGATGATGCGTCTGTCCTTGTTGGTGACGGGCAAAACGATCTCAGCCGTTTCACGCGCACGCACGAGCGGACTGGAATACGCTGCGTCAAACTCGATACCGGCATTCAGGAGCAGATTCGCCACGGCCTGAGACTGGCGCTGGCCCAGCTTAGAAAGCGGGCGCATATCGTCATCCGCACCAGGCAACGCATCGGCATGTCGGAGGAAGTAAAGACGCATGGCTCATCCTAAAAGGGCTTGTTGAGAATCTCCAGAAAATCCTGTCGTAAATGACCAATGACGAAATCCGAATGACCAAGGAATGCGCAATGTCCAAATGTTTCATTGGTCATTTGGCATTCCTTCATCATTCGTGCTTGGGCATTGGTCATTCTTTTGAAAGCAGCATTGAATTTCTTCCACGACTGGCCAATCTTATCCCCATGATCCGCCCGCAATCTCCCCTCTCTCGTCGCGAGTTTTTGTTTCAATCCGCCATGGCCGCTGGCGCTCTCAGTATCGGTGCCAGTTCCCTTACGGCGCAAACTGCGGCGAAAGGTAAGTATCCGATCATCGCCTTCTCCAAACCGTTCCAACAATTGAACGCGAAAGAGACGGCCGATTTTGTGGCTGAGGTCGGTTGGGAAGGCATCGAATGTCCGGTGCGGCCTAAAGGACAGATCGAGCCGGAAAAGGCACCGGACGAATTGCCGAAGTTCGTCGAAACATTCCGCAAGCAGAAGCTGGATGTCTACATCCTCACCACGGCCATCACGTCCATGCAGACGCCGCATACGGAAACCGTTCTGCGCACGGCATCCAAGCTGGGCATCAAACGCATCCGCATGGGTTTCTGGAAATATGCTAAGGACAAGAATCCAGCGGATCAATTGAAGGAAGTGGGCGCGCAATTGAAAGACATCGCAGCCGCGTGCAAAGATCTGGGCATCCAGGCGGGTTTCCAAAACCATTCAGGCAAAGATTACGTAGGTGCTCCGGTCTGGGATGTTTTCAGCATCATCAAGGATCTCGATCCGAAGCACATGGGCATGTGCTTTGACATCGGTCACGCGACGATTGAAGGCGGTCTTTCCTGGCCGTTGGAAGCGAGATTGATGGAGCCATTTTATACGGCGGTTTTCGTGAAAGATTTCTTCTGGAAGAAAGATGACAAAGGCGTGTGGAAGATGACGTGGGCCCCGCTAGGCGAAGGCCTGGTCAGCAAGAATTTCTTCGATACGCTCAAGAAATCCAGCTACAGCGGCCCGATCTCCCAGCACCACGAATACGAGATGGGCGATATGAAAGAGATGATGGTGCATATGAAGAAGGATCTGCAGGTCCTGAAGCAGTGGCTGGGATAAATACAACTCGACTCTCCGTGGTCCCAACAGGTTCCAAATCAAGGAGGTTTCCTGATAGTCAAAAGCCTTGGGTGAGGTTTGCGCAGGGGGACTTGCCCCCATCTGCCTGTGGCCGCTACTGCGACTCGGAAAGCCGCGAATAGCATGTGGGCATTGAATGATTCGCAATGCGTGCTGACAAACGGACGGAATATGTTCATCATGCCCGTATGTCCAGCACGCGAAATCAATTCTCCGCCGTGTCGCACCTTCGAGATTGGACATTTGGTCATTCTTTCGTCATTCGGATTTGGTCATTGCTCATTGCATTGATGGCTTTGAGTTCAGCCAGCGCTTATGTTGCTGCCAAGCCTAACGTCGTGCTCATCCTCGCGGACGATCTCGGCTGGACGGATCTGAAATGTTTCGGCAGCGACCTTTACCAATCGCCGAACCTCGACAAGCTGGCCAAGGACGGGATGAAGTTCACGCAGCACTATTCAGCATGTACGGTTTGTTCACCCACACGGGCAGCGATCCTTACGGGTAAATACCCCGCGCGAACGCACATCACGGACTGGATTCCAGGGTTGCCGCCAGAGAATCCAAAGCTGCTGGTGCCGGAGTGGACGAAATATCTGCCGCGTGAAGAAGCGAATCTCGGCAAGGTGTTCAAGGCGGCAGGCTATACGACCGCGAGCATCGGCAAATGGCATTTGGGCGGCGAAGAATTTTACCCGCAGAAACAGGGTTTCGATGTGAACATCGCGGGTACGGACAAACCTGCACCACCGACGTATTATGCGCCGTGGAATATCACGAATCTGACGGAGGGAACCGCGGGCGATTATCTCACGGATCGAATCGGGACGGAGGCGGTGAAGTTCATCGAGCAGAACCAGGCGAAGCCGTTCTTTCTCTATGTGCCGCATTTCGGAGTGCATACGCCGATCCAAGGCAGGCCGGATATCGTGGAAAAGTATCGCGCGATGAAGCGCAACGGGCTTACGCATAGCAACGCGGTCTATGCGGCGATGGTGGAAAGCGTGGATGCAACGGTCGGCCAGATTCGCCAGAAGCTGGAGGAGTTGAAGATCACCGAGAATACGATTGTGATTTTCACATCGGACAATGGCGGGCGGGTGCCGACGACTTCGAATCATCCCCTGCGTGTGGGGAAAGGCTCGTGCTATGAAGGTGGCACGCGCGTGCCCTTCATCATCTCCTGGCCCGGTGTGACGAAGCCCGGTTCCGTGAGCGAGGTGCCAGTGATCAGTATGGATTATTATCCGACGTTGCTGGAGGCTTGTGGGATTTCCAATCGAGCCGGGTCGGAGACCGGCGCTCCGACTGTGGATGGGGTGAGCTTGGTGCCGCTATTACGAGGAAACGGAACGATTAAACGTGACGAACTCTTCTGGCATTACCCGCATTACCAACATTATCAACAGGGCGGCACGACGCCTTACGGAGCAATCCGTGAAGGGGATTTCAAATTGATTGAATTTTTTGACGATATGCGGGTCGAACTTTACAATCTGAAGGACGATCTCGGAGAGAAAACCAATCTGGCCAAAGCGATGCCCGAAAAAGTGACGCAACTGCGCGAACGTCTGCATGCCTGGCGCAAAGATGTGGGCGCGCAGATGCCGACGAAGAATCCGAAATACGATCCATCACGGCCGGAGCATCCAGCCAAGGCTGCCAAGTAATTCAAAAATTTATTCCTATGCTGTTCAAACCTTCATCATTTGCCGCTGTCCTCTGCGTCAGCGTGGCGTGTGTCCTTTCTGCATCTGCAACGGATTGGGAGAAACAGGCGCTCGAAGACGCCAAGCAGGATCGCACGAATATCCCTTACGACGGCAAGACGCCGAACAAGATGGTGTGCGATACGACTCTCCGCGAGATGCCGGATGGTTCGTGGGTGCTGTTCATGCTGGCGGGCGGGGATTTCGAGCCGTCACCGGAGAATTACACCGGCGTCACGCGCAGTACAGATCAGGGCAAGACGTGGTCGCCGCTGCAACAGTTCGATGTGGGTTTCCCGCGCGAGGGCAAAACGATCGGGCAAGGGCCGACGGAGCTGATGATCTATAAGGGGCGCGCTACGCTGTTTTTCTCCACGCATTCGCAGACGTGGGGCAAGGACTGGAAATCATGGATGATGCACAGCGAAGATTCCGGCAAGACCTGGGGCAAGCCGGAGCCGATGCCGGGTCGACTGGCGAACTTCACCTTCATCCGCAATCACATCGTGACGAAGGATGGACGCATCCTCCTCCCCTATCAGCACTATGAAGGGCCACCCGCAGGCACGCCGCCGCCTGAGGCTGAGGAGAAGCCGTGGCATAAGACGCTGTTTCACTACGTGAGCAATCCACGCAATGGCGTGCTGATGAGCAGCGATGGCGGCAAGACGTGGTCGGAGCATGGCAGCATCCGCATCACCACGGATGACCGCTATCACGGCTGGGCGGAGAATAATATCGTTGAGCTGGCTGATGGTCGCATCGGGATGATCATCCGCGCAGATCGCTTGGGTGGTGTGCTGTTCTATGCGGAATCAAAGGACGGCGGCAAAACGTGGCCAGAGTTCGCAACGAAGACGGAAATTCCGAACCCCGGCTCAAAGGCGACGCTCTATTCGCTCGGCGGTGATAACGTGGCGATCTTGCATAATCCGAATCCGAAGCATCGCAGCCCGATGGCGTTGTGGATCAGCTTCGATGGTATGAAGACGTGGCCGTATAAGCGCGTGCTACAAGCGGAGTCCGTCGATGGGCCGAAAGGGCGGATGAATTATCCCGATGGTTTCGTGAGCAAGGACAAACAGTGGTTGCACTTTGCCTTCGATGATAACCGGCATCGTGCCGTGTATTACGGGGCGAAGCTGCCGCCGTTGAAGTGATTTATGTTAGCTTACTTGCCGAGAGCGGGCACCCCTCACCCCGGCCCTCTCCCCTCCGAGGGGCGAGGGTGCTGTATCCTCGAACTTTCTTACCCCGCTTTTCTCCACCGAAGTTCATGATAGCTTCTATACTCAAGCACCATGCTGAAGTTTAATCGTCGCCAGTTCCTCACCAGTTTAACAGCTATGGCCGGTATTGCTGCGCTTGATCTGTCTCGCTTGATCGCCGCTGAACCTCTGGCGCAACAGTTCACCAAGGTCTTTCACAATCCTGATCCGGAATATTATGTGGAAGGGCCGGGACTGGTGCGGCTGGCTGATGGGGCATTGATAGCGATCGTCCCTATCGTACCACGGAATGAATGGAGCGCGGAACGCCGGGCCACACGCAGCGTGACGCACATCGTCCAGAGCAAGGACGGTGGCAAGACCTGGCAGCCGATCGCGAAGCTGCCATATTACTCAGCGGTACCGTGGACGCATGACGATGCGCTGTATCTCTTCACGAACAAAGGCGGCACGAAGATGCGCAATGACGATCTGCTGCTCTTGCGCAGCCGTGATGGCGGCGTGACGTGGTCCGAGCCGGTGACCTTGTTCAAAGGGCATTTCTGGAATTGTCACACGGGCATGGCGGTGCGGGATAATCATCTCTATTGGGCAGTGGATGACTTGAGCCTTGGCAACAAACGCGGACCACGGGCGCTGGCTGGTGATTTGTCTGGTGACCTGATGGACCCGAAGTCGTGGCGTCTCTCGGAACCAGTGCCCTTTCCCGGGGTGCCGGAGCCATTGACCAATCCTGACCTCAAAATCTCCAGCCAATACTTGGAACCGAACGTGCTGAATGTGCGCGGCAAACTACGGGTGTTGATGACGGTGAAGCCCAAGCGCCAGTCCACGGCCAGCCTCTGCGCGGTGCTGGACCTGAATGACGATCAAAAGAAACTCGATCTCAAGTTCAAGCAGTTCCATCCCATGGCGGGCGGACAGTTGAAGTTCTGCGTCATCTGGGATGAGGTTTCGCAGATGTTCTGGGCCACGGCGAATCTCGTGGTGGACAGCCAAGGCGCTTTCGACTGGTGGGCAGAAGGTGAGAAACGCGGCAACTTCAGTTATTCCAGTGCGATGGGTGGCAATGACCGGCGTTTCCTTATGCTGTTCTACGGTGTGGATGGCCTGAACTGGATGCCTGCGGGATGCGTCGCGCAAGCGGGGAAGATTTCGCAATCCTTCATGTATGCGCGTCCAGTCGTTGATGGGAATGATCTGGCCATCATCGCGCGCTCCAGCATCAACGCCCCGAACCAGCATGATGCGGATTACGCGACGTTCCATCGCGTGCGCGATTTCCGAAAACTGGCGCTAAATCTTATCCCTGAGCCGGAAGGCAAATGACTTACTTACTTGTGATGAATCGCCCCATAATACACCACACAAGCCGAGCGTCATTTGATGGGAATTTTTCAACCGAATGGGGTCAAACGAATAAGAGATGAGGGTGGTTTTTTGTGCGATATGCCTATTTCCTGTCAAATTCCTATAAGGAACATTTCCAAGGTTGAGTTTGATGAGCGCGACCGTGTCGTGATGCGTTGCGCTTATGAATCGCAAAATTATTTAGGGCGGTTATGCGATGAGAGCGTCTATGAGAATGACATGGTCGCCCGCATCAAGGCTGCGGGATTGCCAGAGGTCTATTCACAGGTGCCGGTGGCAATCGTAATCGGAGATTTCAGTAAGACCTATAAACTTGATCTGGTGGTGGATAACGCGATTTATGAACTTAAAACAGTAGCCGCTTTGACAGGCGACCACGACAACCAAGCTCTAAACTATGCGATGTTTTGCAATGTGTCGCATGCCAAGCTGATCAATTTCCGCACGTCTCGCGTACAAGGAAAGCTGAAGTATGTCCCATTGACCTTGGAAGGGCGGCGTAAGATTTCATGTGATTACTCCGCATGGAAGGCGATGTCTCCACAGTGTGATAGCTTGAAAAAGCAAACTGTAGATGTCCTCCATGACTTGGGGGCGTTTCTGGATACACGGCTTTACGAAGAAGTGCTTGTGCATATGTGTGGCGGTGCTGAACGTTCTGTGCTGCGTGTTCCCGTCTCGCGCGATGGGATAGTTCTTGGCTCGCATCTGTTCCAAAGCCATGCGGAAGGTATCGGATTCATAGTAACCGCATTAACCAATGGTTCGGAACAGTATCACCGGCATATCAGCAGTTTGTTAAGGATGACATCACTGAAAGCCATGCAATGGATAAACCTATGCCATGCATCAGTTCAGTTTGTGACAGTCACCAACCCCAATCCTCTTATTCTGTTGACCCCATTCGGTTGAAAATATGCGTTTCTTCTTTAAAACAACTTTGATTGCCGTAATCACGCTTCTGTATTGCGGTTCGATAACGGCTCAAAATTCCGCTAAGATTCTGCCGCTTGGTTGGAATGCCAAAGAGGCGGGAGATAAAGTGCTACAAGGGTTGATCAATACCTCGGGAGCGCAGGTGAAAGGGGCGCATGATTCGGAGTTCGTGATCGTGGGCGGAAAGGCTTACATCGTGGCGGAGGCGAATGATGTGAAGGGCGGCGAGGCGCCGGATTGGCCGTATGTGTATGTGACGTTCTCCATCGTGAACCTCAAGACGATGAAGCTGGAGCGCATCATGAAGTTCGCGCATGGCGAGGCGGTTTACGCGAATGAGAAGCTGCCGGTGGGCGCGTGTTTTGTGCCGCGCATCATCCAGAAGGATGAACGGACGTTGCGCTGCTACTTCGCGAGCGAGGAGCCGAAGAAGCGGCAATCGCAGATGTGGTATATTGATTACGACCTGAAGCGCGGCTTGTTCGCGAACACGATTCATAGGGTGAAGCTCAAGACGGCGGCTGGCACGTTTGATATGCAGCCCCAGCATTTTCATGCGGATGCGAAGGCGAAAGGATTTCAACGCGCACCAGTGGATTACGGGCTCTACATCTTCGATTCTTTCAAGGTCATCGATGGGAAGACGTATGTGACGCTGAACAATTATCCGGGCGGGCAGAATGCGCTGGCGACGGTGAACAAAGAGCTGGATACGTTTGAGGTGGTGGGACATTTCAATGAGCCGGGCACGATGAAGCTCACAGAATCGGCGGCGCATCGCTTGCCGGATGGCACTTGGCTGGCGATCTGCCGTCAGGAGGGCGGTAACAAGAATTACACGTTTGCGACGAGTGCGGATGGCGTGAAATGGTCGGCGAATGCGCACCGGGATTTCGTGGCGAACGGAACGAGTTCCAAACCGACGTTGGAGAAGGTGAAAGGGGTTTATTATCTCGGCTGGCAGGAGGCGACGCAGATCAATGGCGCTCACCGGAGCGTGTTCAATATCGATGTGTCGCGGGATGGGAAGCAGTGGGAGCGGAAGTATCGCTTCGAGACGGAGAAGTCATTTCAGTATCCGGCGTTTCATGAGTATGAAGGCGGGATTTATCTGACGGTGACGCAGGGGGATACGGATGCGAGCCGGAAGGAGAGGATTATGTTTGGGCGGTTGGAGTGATATGGGGCATTTATGATTGAAGAACGCTTCTTGAATAAGCTTTCTCTACTGGCTTTATGTCTGGCGATCATAGAGCTAGGAGCTGGATGTTCTCCGTCACAGCCGCAAAAATCACCGAGGCAAGCTGCGTCGATGAACTTCAATTCAAAAATCGCATCTTTCCTCGCCAGCACGAATGAATACGAGGCTGTAGCAATATGGAATGATCTCGATGCGACGCTTGATCGGACATCATCGAAAGAGATCAAAGAATGGTTAACTCTGCAGCAAACAGTGCTCATTCATCACACCAATAGCTATTCAAGCGATCCTTTGAGAAAATCCGCGATTCAAGAATTTCGGCTTCTTAGTGATCACGCGGAGCCTTTCCATTCTTGGCTGCTGGAATGCAAAACAAATGGCCTCTTTGCAGACCCTTTTGTCATTCAGAATTTGGATCTGATTCTCCAGAAAATGAATGCTAAAAAGAAATGATTTTCGCTCATTTTATTCTGATGCAAAGGGCCATAGTTTGTTTAAGCTTTCAATAATACCTATGAAAATTCGTTTGATCGCTTTGGTTGGTGCGTTGTTGATGGTTGTCGCGGTGGTTCCGTCGTCGTTGCAGGCGGCGGAGGGGAAGACGGTGAAGCTGCTCACGGTGGGGAACAGTTTTTCCCGCAATGCCACGCGGTATCTGACGAATCTGGTGGAGGCGGGTGGACACAAGTTGATCCATCAGCCGATCGTGGTAGGTGGGGCGTCGATGGAATTGCACGCGAAGAAGTTCCAAGATTTCGAGACGGATTCCACGAAGACGAATGGCTATTACTCCGGGAAGAAGAGCTTGAAGCAGCATCTGCTGGCGGAGAAGTGGGATTACGTGACGATCCAGCAGGCGAGCATCAAGAGCCACAATTTGGAGACGTATCAACCGTTCGCGGGGCAGTTGAAGGATTACATCAAGCAGCACGCACCGCAGGCGCAGTTGATGGTGCATCAGACGTGGGCGTATCGCGTAGATGATCCGCGGTTCAATGCGGCTAAACCGAAGGCGGGCGAGCCGAAGACGCAGGCGGAGATGTATGAGGGGCTTGCCAAGGCATACCAGACGATCACAGCGGAGCTGGGTGCGAAACGAATTCCAGTAGGCGATGCGTTTTTCATCGCGGATACGGATACGAAATGGGGTTATAAGACGGATACGAAGTTTGATTCGAAGAAGGCGACTGCGCCGGAGCTGCCGGATCAGACGCATTCATTGCACGTGGGCTGGAAGTGGGCAAAGGGCAAGGATGACAAGATGACGCTGGGCATGGACGGACATCATGCGAATCTGGCGGGCGAGTATCTCGGGGCGTGCGTGTGGTATGAGGTGCTCTACGGCGAGAGCGTGGTGGGGAACAAATACGTGCCGAAGGAACTGGATGCGGCGTATGCGAAGTTCCTGCAGGAGACGGCGCATAAGGCGGTGCAGCAGATGAAGTGATAAGAAAGTGAGAGGGTGAGAAAGTCGGAGGGGGAGATCAGACGAGTAATCTGTGAGCTATAGAAATTCCAAAGGATCGGTTATTCGCGCCGGATCGGAGATCGGCGCTCCGATTTCGCGGCGGCGGGTGTTGCTTGGTATGGCGGGGGTGTTTTGTGCGGCTGCGGTTTCAGGATGGTCTGCTGAGAAAGCGAAGACAGATTGGAAGCATGAGGAATTGAGGCGGTTTCCGGCGGTGGAGGCGAATCAGGGGGTGGCGGTGGATGGGGAGTTTTTCTACGCGATCACGAACAAGGCGATCGGGAAGTATCGGAAGGATACGGGGGAGAAGGTGGCCAGTTGGACTGCGGCAAAGGGTGAGCCTTTCATCCATCTGAATGCGGGGTTCGTGCATGAGGGGAAGCTGTATGGGGCGCATTCGAATTTTCCGAAGGTGCCAATGGTGAGTTCGGTGGAGATTTGGGATGTGGCGACGATGAAGCACATCGGGCGGCATGATTTCGGGAGATACATCGGGTCGCTGACGTGGCTGGACCGGAAGGGGGAAGGGTGGATCGCGTGTTTTGTGCATTACCGGAAGAATGGCGGCGAGGCAGGTCGTGGGCCGGAGGAAACGCGGATCGTGCAGTTCGATAACGCGTGGAAGGAGCTGGCGAAGTGGTCGTTGCCGGAGGCGTTGATCAAGAAGTTCGGGGATTACAGCAGTTCCGGTGGCGGGTTCGGACCAGAGGGAAAGCTGTTCATCACGGGGCATGATGCGAAGGAGCTTTATATTCTCGAATTTCCCAAGAGCGGTTCGGTGATGGAGTGGACGGGGACAGTGACGATCAGTGCGGAGGGACAGGCGTTCAATTGGGACAAGAAAGAATCGGGCATTCTTTATTCCATCGCGCGGAAGACGAAGGAAGTGATTGTGTCGAAGGTCTCTCGGTAGGCGTAACAGGGCGCTTGGCTCGCTCACTCCTCACCCCGGCCCTCTCCTCGTTGAGAGGAGAGGGAGAACATTTGTTACCGATTGTGATTTCCACGATTGAGTTTTCTTGCCCGCTTTCGTGGCTCGGCGTAGGGATAGGTATGCCCTTGAGACGAATTTTAGCTTTGCTGGCGCTTTGTGCTGGAGTGGTGGGTGCTTCAGCGGCGGAGGATCCTTTGAGCGGGTGGAAGACGGGAGTGAAGATTTCTGCCGCGTCAGGTGAAACGAATCGGCATGTGATCCATTCGTATTTCAATACTTGCCCGGAGAGTCCGGATGGGAAGTGGGTTTTGTATTACACGTCCACGGTGGCGAATGGGCAGAAGGGGGATATCTGCATACGCAACCGGCAGAGTGGCGAGGAGAAGGTGTTGGTGCGGAATGTGAACACGGAGGATGCGCATCGGGCGGCGTGCCAGCAATGGGTGGCGAAGGGGAAGAAGGTGGCGTTTCACGATGAGCGGAATGGCGAGTGGATCGTGGCGGTGGTGGATATCGAGACGGGCGTGGAGAAGATCATCGCGCGCAACCGGCTCTCGAGCTGGAGCCAGCCGTATGCGGATGTGGTACCGGTGTATGGATTGCACTGGGATATCAACGGGTATCAGAATCTGGAGCTGGTGGATGTGAACACGGGCGAGGCGAAGGAGGTGCTGAAGATCGAAGCGGTTAAAGAAAAGTACGGCGATTGGATCAAGAAGAAGTTTGGCGAGAAGACGGTTTCCATTTTCTTCCCGGAATTGAGCCCGGATCTGAAACGCGTGTTCTTCAAGATGGCGGCACCGGGCAATGGGAATCCGCGCAGTGGTGGCGCGAGTCAGCGGGAGGGGATGATCTGTTATGACCTGGCGGAGAAGAAATTTTTGTTTGTGAGCGAGGTTTGGGGGCATCCGGCTTGGGCACCGGATTCGAAGACGATTGTCGAAGTCAGAAATATGATGATTGATAGTGATACGGGGAAGAGTCGCACGATCCCCGGCTTGCCGAGCTGGGGATCGGGGCATCCGTCATCGAGTCCGGATGCGAAATTGATCGTGACGGATGTGACGATGGACAAGCTCAAGGGACCAGCGAATGAATGGGGCATCGTGGTGATGGATGCGCGCGGGACGAATCATGCGGTGATCAATCAGGTGGATGGATCGAAGGGGGCGACGTCGTGGCGCAGGTCGCATCCGCATCCGATCTTCAGTGCGGATAACAAGAGAATCTATTTCAATGTGAACAATGGGAAATGGACGCAGTTGATGGTGGCGGAACGAGGTGAAAAGTAGATGGTGGATAGTTGATTGTGGCTGGCGGGGAAACAGCAATATCCAACGCCCAACTTCGAACACCGGAAGGGAGGTTAGCGCGGACTAACGTCCGCGGCTACGGTTCAGAGCGAGGACGATTTTTAGCGGAGGAAGGCGAAGGCTATCAGGATTAGCAGGATCAGGGCGGTGAGCCACCAATACCAGGCGAGGCCGTTGGGACGGGTGGCGTGGCCGAATTCGCGTTTTTTGTATTCTTCGTAGTCGAATTCTTCGTCGGAGAGGGGAAGGTCGAGGTTGCTGGCGTAGGCGGTCTCGGACCAACCGCTGGATTCGTCGGCACCACACTCAGGGCAGGCTTTGGCGTTGCGCGGAACGTCTTCTCCGCAGTTGGGGCAGGTCTCGGGAGCGGGCATGGGGAAATGATGAATGAAGAAGGGGGAAAGGAGAAGACACGAATTTGGGAGAGGGAGAAGACACGAATTTCACGAATTGGCACGAATAGGGGGAAGGAGGTGACGCGAATTTCGCTAATCTTCGCGAATTGGGAGAGGTGATTTTGTGGTTAATAGATGGATTTTAGACTTAACGCATTCATTTTCAAATAGTTAGGAGGTTTTTAAATATTTTCAAAAAAGTGGAGGCATGGACAGCCGTTGTCCTACCCCCTCTGCATAGTGGACGCAGAAAGATAACAAAAAGGTTCATTATGAAACTGTCAGAACAAAGCGAGTTGAAGATGGAAGTGGGATGCCGTCCGGTGAGTCGTCGGAATCGGAAGATCAGCCAGGCGAGCTGGTGGTTCGGGCAGATGAGGAGAGCGGTGGAGCAGGCGTGTCCTAGTGAAGTATCAAAGGCGCGGGTGGAGCAGAGGGTAATGCCGTTGGCTGCGGAATGAGCAAGAGTTTCAAGCGTTCAGAGGAGAAGAGTTTGCGCCGACTAATGTCGACGGCTACAGGATGGGGAGACGACGAGCAGGACTTAGTGGAGATGCATGGTTGACAGGAGGGTTTAGGATGGATTTCATATATGAAATCGTTTTCACCTATGAAATTGAAGTTGCCAACGGGGCGGCGTGTGCCTGTCTCTTCATCTTCAGCGAAGGCTGAGGAGAAGAGTCTTGGGGTTCCGGCTTTGGAGCGGGGATTGGCGATGTTGGAGTTTCTCGGGCGGCAATCGCAGGGGGCGACGTTGCTGGAGATCACGACAGCGTTGGAGGTGTCGGCGGCTTCGGCGTTCCGTATCGCGACGGCTTTGGAGGAGCTGGGTTATCTGCGGCGTGAGGAGGGGTCGAAAAAGTTTTTTGTGACGCGGAAGCTGCTTTCACTGGGGCAACCCCAGGCGGCTTCGCGGAGTCTGGTGGAGTGTGCGGTGGAGTCGATGCGTCAGGTGCTGGTGGCGACGGGAGAAACGACACAGCTTTGCTGCCTGGCGGAGGATCAGTGCGTGGTGATCGATCAACTCGCTTCGGTGCATCCGTTCAAATACATCGTGGATCTGGGGTCGCGCGCGCCATTGCACTGCGCAGCACCGGGCAAGGCGATGATGGCTTTCCTGCCGGAAGATGAACTGGCGCCGCTGCTTGCGCAGGTTAAACTGGAGAAACACACGGACCGCACGATCACGAGCCGCAAGGAATTGCGCGGCGAGCTGGAGCGCATCCGGGCGAATGGTTATGCGGTGGATCATGGCGAGCATTTTGACGGCATCCATTGTGTGGCGGCACCGTTGCTGAATCATCACGGACATGCGATCGCGGCGATCACGATCGCGGGACCATCTTCGCGAATCCCGGCGAGCCGGTTCGCAGAGTTCGGCGCGGTGATGATCGCGGCGGCGAATGAGGCGGCGAGAAAGTTTTTGGAATGAACACGCGCACGCTATTACCGATGGTGACGGTCGCGCTGGCGGCCTGGGGAGCGGTGTTGCCCGGTGTGGCACATTCGGCGGTGAGCGCGGCGGATGCGGAGTTTTTTGAGAAGAAGATCAGACCGGTGTTGGTGTCTGAATGTTACGAGTGCCACGGGGCGCAGAAGCCGAAGGGCGGGTTGCGGCTGGATTATCGCGAGGGGTGGATGAAGGGTGGGGAATCGGGGCCGGTCATCATTCCGGGCGAGGCGGCGAAGAGTCTTTTCATCCAATCCATCCAGCACACGCACAGCGAGCTGAAGATGCCCAAGAAGCGGGCGAAGCTTGCGGATGCGGTGATTCAGGATCTCGTCACGTGGGTGAACAAGGGTGCGCCTGATCCACGGGACCATCCACCCAGCGAGCAGGTAGCGGCAGGTTCGTGGGATGAGGTGATGACGGTGCGGAAACAGTGGTGGAGTTTTCAACCGGTGAAAGAACCGGCGGTGCCGAAGGTGAAGGATGCGAAGTGGTCCAGCGAGCCGGTGGATAAATTCATTCTCGCGAAGTTGGAGGAGAAAGGACTGGCACCGGCGAAACAGGCGGACAAGCGGACCTTGATCCGGCGCGCGACGTTTGTGCTCACGGGTTTGCCGCCGACGCCGGAGGAAGTGAACGCGTTCATTGCGGATACTTCACCGAAAGCGTTCGAGAAGGTGGTCGATCGCTTGCTGGCCTCGCCTTCTTTTGGCGAGCAATGGGCGAGGCACTGGATGGACCTGGTGCGTTATGCGGAGACGCACGGGAGCGAAAACGATCCGGATATCCGCGATGCCTGGCGGTATCGGGATTATCTCATCCGCGCATTCAATGCGGATGTGCCCGATGACCAGCTTATCAAGGAACACATCGCGGGGGATCTGCTGGCGAAACCGCGCATCAATGCGGCCGAGGGCTTGAATGAATCGCGCATCGGCATTGCGAGCCTGCGCCTGAACGAGCACGGATTTCAGCCGATCGATACGCTAGATGAGCAGGTGAAGACGGTGGAAAACCAGATCGATGTGGTGACGAAGGCATTCCAAGGGCTGACGGTGTCGTGCGCGCGGTGTCACGATCACAAGTTCGATCCGATCAGCCAAAAAGATTTTTATGCGATGTATGGCGTGCTGGCGAGTTCGCGTCCGGCTCAAGTGATGGTGGATGCGCCGGAGGTGCTTAACAAAAACAAGGCGGAGTTGGCGGCGTTGAAGCCGCAAGTGAAGTCTGCGTTGGCGGAGGCGTGGCTGAAATCGGTGGCCGAGGAATTGCCCGCGAAGCTGAAGAAGAATCATGGCGGGCTTATGGAAGTGCCCCCAGAAATGGGGCATTTGTCTTCGCTGGTTAGATGGCATGAGCAGTTGGCCAGTGCTCGTGTTTGGGAGGCACGTGGGAAGAATCCAGCGGTGGCAAAATTAGCACAACCGCTGGCGCAATGGAGTTTTGACGGCGATGCCAAAGATTCCAAAGGCAACCTGAATGGAGAACTGCGCGGCGGTGCGGTGATCAAGAATGGGCGACTCATCTTGAATGGCACGGATGCGTTCATGGAATCGGTGCCACTCAAGCAGGATCTGAAAGAGAAGACGCTCGAAGCATGGGTTTATCTGAGCAATCTCCAACAGCGCGCGGGTGGCGTGATCACGACGGAGAGCATCGGCGGGCGGGTGTTCGATGCGGTGGTGTTCGCAGAGAAGGAGAGCAGGCAATGGGTGCCGGGCAGCAATAATTTCAAGCGCTCGCAAACGCTCGGTGGACCGCAGGAAACGGCAAGTCCGAACGAGGCGATACATCTGGCGGTGACTTATGCGGCAGATGGGAACATCGCGTTTTATCGGAATGGGAAACCGTATGGCGCGGCGTACTCGCTCGCGGCCAAGCAAGAAGAGCTGGCGATGTTTACAGCGGGGCAAGCGCATGTGTTGCTGGGGCGGCGGCATACGGGCGGGGGAATGGCGTTCCTTGCGGGTGAGATTGAGGAGGGGCGTTTATACAATCGTGCGTTATCGGCGGAGGAAGTGGGAGCTTCATTCTCAGCGGGGCCGGGCGGGGTGAGCAAAGAGGATTTGCTGGCGGTGATGACGCCACAGGAGAAGACGGAGTATCAGCAGGCCGCGAAGCAATTGGCGGAGCTGAAACGGCAACAGGAATCGATCGCGGCGAGCAAGGCGGGACAGAGAGCGGCTTTCGACGAGGCGACACGGAATGAGTTTAATCCGCTGTATGCGTGGGTGAAGTTCAATGGGTTGAAGGACCAAGAGCTGGCAGATAAGTGGACGGATTGGATGCAGAAGCAACAAGCTGAACTGGTGGTGCGGCAGCAGGGGAATGCGAGTGGTTACGTCACGAAATGGAACCTGGCAAAAAGTGACGATGCACAGTGGTTTCGCGAAGGACAGAATTTGCCCGCCAAGGCAGTGAAGGCGGGAGAGTTTTCCTTGGAAGCAGATGGGGTGGAGGTGGTGAATGGGATTTATCCAGCGGGAATTTATTCGCATCTGCTGACCAAGAAGCACGGGGCGCTATTCACGTCACCGCGGTTCAAGATCGAGACGGACAGCATCAGCGTGAAGGTGCTGGGCGGTGGCGGCGCGATGGTGCGGGTGATCGTGGATAATTATCCGCTGCCGATGAACCCGATCTATCCGAAGGCGATCCTGACCAAGGATGAGCCGGGCTGGGTGCGGCTGGATACGGCGTATCGCAAGGGGTCGTGGGCTTATCTGGAGTTCGGAACATTTGATGATCTGACGCGGCCACTTGCGACGAAAGATACGCCGGTGAACGGGCGTTCCTGGTTCGGGGTGGAACACGTGGTGTTTCATAATTCCAATGTGTTGCCGAAAGATGAGGTGATGCCGGCTTTGGGATTGAGTGAGATGACCGCGCCGAAGAGTGCAGATGAGCTGGTGAAGATTTATCAGAGTGCTTTAACAACAGCGATCAAAGCGTGGCAGAGCAATACGATGACGGAGCCGCAACGGGCGTTGCTGGATTATTTTGTGCGGCGCGGGTTGTTGCCGAATGATGCGAACGGGATTGGAAGCAATGGAGCTTCGTTGATCGCGACGTATCGCAAGCTGGAGGCGGAAGTGCCGGTGGCACGCAGGGCTCCGGGTGTCTTGGAAACGGTGGGTGAGGATGCGCCGTTGATGCCGCGCGGGGATCATCTGAAACCGGGGGACTTGGTGCCGCGCGGGTTTCTGCAAGTGCTGGGTAAGGCGGACTTTGGTTTTAAAGGAGATAAAAGTCATCATACAGGGCGGCTGGAATTGGCGGAGTCGATCGCGGATGCGAAGAATCCGCTGACGGCGCGGGTGATGGCGAATCGTATCTGGCAGCATCTATTCGGGCGCGGGATCGTGGCGACGGTGGATAATTTCGGGCGCTTGGGGGCGGAGCCGACGCATCCGGAGTTGCTGGATCATCTGGCGACGCAATTGGTGAAGGGTGGCTGGTCGGAGAAGAAGCTGATCCGCACATTAATGCTTTCACAAGCTTGGCAGCAGAGCAGTGAGCCATCCGAGAAAGCGAGGCAGTTGGATGCGGCGAATGATTTGCTCTCGCATTATCGCGTGCGGCGATTGGAGGCGGAGAGCATCCGGGATTCACTCCTGGCGGTGGCGGGGAAACTGGAAGCGAAGCAGTTCGGGCCGCCGGTCTTTAATAATGTGAATCCGCGACGGAGTGTTTATTTGGCGGTGCGGCGGACGAATCTGAATCCGTTCCTGGAAGTGTTCGATGCGCCGAAGCCGTTCACGACGTTGGGGCAGCGCGATGCGACGAATGTCCCGGCGCAATCGTTGACGCTGTTGAATGATCCATTCGTGATCGGGTTGGCGCAGAGTTGGGCAAAGGCATTGATCGCGCGCGATGAAACAGAAGAGGCGCGGGTGCGGCGGATGTTTGAGCTGGCGTTTGCACGCACGCCTTCGGCTGCTGAGTTAAAGCAATGTGCGGAGTATCTGGCGCAATTGGGGGCGGAGAAGAATGTGGCAGCGGCGGAACGATTGAAGAGCGAGGCAGTGTGGCAGGACTTCGCGCAGTCGTTGTTCAATCTGAAGGAGTTTATCTATATCCGGTGAGGTGATTATGAATCCGTTTATACACAACAAACTTTCGCGGCGGGATATGTTGCGGCGTTGCTCGCTGGGCTTCGGCTCGCTCGCGCTGAGTTCATTGCTGGCGGACAAGGCGTTTGCGTCGGGCTCGGTGATCGCGCCGCATTATCGGCCGAAGGCGAAGAATGTCATCTTGTGTTACATGAGCGGCGGGGTGTCGCATGTGGATTCATTTGATCCGAAGCCGGAGTTGATCAAGCGCCATGGACAGCCGATGCCGGTGCCGGTGAAGCCGACGATGTTCAATAACAACGGGAACATCATGCAGAGCCCGTGGACGGCGAAGGCGCGCGGGCAGAGCGGCATCATGATGACGGACCTGTTCCCGAAGATCGCGGAACTGGCGGATGACATGGCGGTGATCCGCTCGATGACGAGCAAGGTGAACGAGCACGCGCAGGGGAATTATTATTTTCACACGGGGTTTCCCTTCATGGGACATCCGAGTGCGGGAGCGTGGATCGCGTATGGGCTCGGCAGTGAGAATCAGAATTTGCCGGGCTTCGTGGTGTTGCAGAGCGGGGGAGCGGGTGCGCCGCATGGGGGCGTGGGGATTTACAGCAACGGTTACTTGCCCGCGCAGCATCAGGCGAGTTTCATCCGCGTGGATGAAACACCCGCGCTGGCGAATATCAAACCGAAAGAGAGCGATCTGTTGCAGCGGCAGCGGTTGAGTTTTATCAAGGGAATGGATGAGCAGTTCGCGCGGACATCACAGGAGACGGCGGTGGAAGCGGCGATCCAGAATTATGAGACGGCGTATCGGATGCAGACGGCGGTGCCGGAGTTGTGCGATCTGAGCGGCGAGACGGAGGAAACGAAACGGATGTACGGCTTGGAGTCCAAGCACGCGCCGACGGCAGCTTACGGCAAGCAGGCGCTGGTGGCACGGCGATTGATCGAGCGCGGGGTGAGGTTTGTGGAGTTGAGTTGCCTGCCGCAACAGATCGGGGCGGGGCAATCGGCGAACCCTTGGGATCAGCACGGGGAATTACAAGTGGGGCACGGGAACATGGCGCGGCAGGTGGATCAGCCGATCGCGGCGCTGGTGCGGGACTTGAAGGCGCGAGGATTGCTGGATGAGACGTTGGTGATTTTTTCGGGTGAGTTCGGAAGGACGCCGTTTTCGCAGGGGAGCGATGGGCGGGATCATAATCCGTTCGGGTTCAGCTTGTGGATGGCGGGTGGCGGGGTGAAGGGCGGGACGGTGTATGGCGCGACGGATGATCTGGGGTATTACGCGGTGGAGAACAAGCTGGAGCTGTATGATTTTTACGCGACGGTGCTGCATCTGCTGGGCATGGATCATGAGAAGCTGACGTACCGGTTCGGCGGGAGGGATTTTAGGTTAACGGATGTGCATGGGCATGTGATCAAGGCGATTTTGGCTTAGCCACGGAATTTCACGGATGGAACACGGAAAGGGGGGCTAACCGCAGATGGACGCAGATCAGCGCAGATGGGGGATACGGATGCGAGCCGGTTCATTACGAAATGCGGCTTAGTTTTGTGAGGCAACTTACTGCCGGCAAGATGCCGGGCAACACGGGCTCCTAGTCGAGGAGTTTGTTGCTGTTTAGTTCGAGGCGGAGGGCTTGGAGGGAGAGGTTGATATCGAACATGAAGACGACGAGCGAGCTGATGAGGGAGAGGAGGCTGCCGGCAAAGAGGAGTTCGATGATGAGGACGATGTTTGTTTCCAACAACGCACCGATGAAGAGGCTGATGATGAGCAGTCCGGCGAGCAAAGCAGAACCGGCGGCGAGTCCGATGGCGAGGCGGAGGAGTTTCGCCCGGCGATAGATGATGGTGACTTGCTCGTGGAGGGCGGCTTGTTTGTCAGAGGGTGTCGTGGAGGATTCCTTGGCCAAGATGCGGGCGCGGTCGATGGTGCGGCCGAGGCGGTTCGTCATGGTGAGCAGGAGGAGGCCGACGCCGGAGATGAGGATGACCGGGCCGATGGCGACCTGGAGGTGTGGGACGATATCGACTAGGTTGTGGGCTGGCATGGCGTTGGGCGTCAAAGTCTTACTACCCAAGGGCAAATTAAGGCGTATTATGGAGGCGGTCAACGTGTGGGAAACTATGTATGCGTATTTTTCTGGAAAAAGAGTTGCCCCGATTGGCGGGTGGCGGCTATTCACGTTAGCGACACGTGCAAGTTTCGTTTGAAGCAGACAGTTATCCCACGGCGTCTTAGGTAAAGCATTGATAAACAACCCGGAACAATTGAATCGGCTGGTAGAATCGCTTCGCCCGCATGAAGTGATCGCGCTGGATACGGAGGCGGACAGCTTGCACGCGTATCCCGCGAAGGTCTGCCTCATCCAGATCAGCCTGCCGGGGACGGATGACTTGGTTGATCCGCTGAGCAAGCTGGACCTTGCGCCGCTATGGAATGTCTTGGCGGATAAGGAGTTGCTTTTGCATGGATCGGATTACGATCTGAAGATGCTGTGCCATTGCTACCAGTTCCGGCCAGCACGGTTGTTCGATACGATGCTCGCGGCGCGGCTTTCGGGAATGCGGCAATTTGGGCTCGGGGATTTGGTGCGGACAATCATCGGCGTGGAGCTGGATAAGGGGCCGCAGAAGGCGGATTGGGGGCAGCGCCCGCTTACGCCGCGCATGGAGGAATATGCGCGGAACGATACGAAGTATCTCTTCAAGCTCCGTCAACATTTCGTGGACCTGCTGAACAGCAAGGGACGTCTCGCGTGGCTGGAAGAATGGTGCGCGCAGATGATCAAGGATTACTCACAGCCGTTTGATTCCGATCCGAACACGGTGTGGCGGGTGAAGGGCTCGAACAAATTGCCGCGCCAAGGTCTGGCGATCACGCGCGAGCTGTATTACTGGCGAGAGAAGGAAGCGACGGCGGCTAATCGCCCGCCGTATTTCATCCTGAGCCACGATACGATGAACGAGATCGCGTTCGCGGCGATCAATGGGGAGCCGTGGGAAGGGTTTCTCTCGCCGAAGCTGCATCCGCGGAGGAGAGATGGAATCCGTACGGCGGTAAGCCGGGGACTCGCGGTGCCGCAGAATGAGTGGCCGGATAAGCCGCGTCATAAGTTCATTTCCGCGACGGAGGAGCAGAAGCAGAAGGCGGCGCAGTATCAGGAGAAGCGCGATAAGGTAGCGGCGGAACTGGAGCTGGACCCGACGTTGATCGCGAGTCGCGCGACATTGGAGGCGCTGGCGCGTGATCCGGAGAAGACGTTGCCGGAGATGATGAAGTGGCAGCGGGATTTGTTAGGGCTGTAGGTCAGTTGCACTGACGGGCCAATAAGTAAGGGCGAGTTTCTTTTGACCTAACCTCGCGCTTCTCTACATCGGACGCGCAGTTGCTTCGCCGCGGACTCGTGAGGACAATCATCCCAACGCACTCTCGCCGATTCGGAAATCGACGCTCCACATGATTGTCTGCCCGTGCAACAGGTTCTCGAAGAAAATTCAGTGGCTTGGCGTCTATCTTGTCACGATGATGATGCGTATGTGTTTACGGAGTCTTTTTGCCACTTTGGTTTTAGGTGCTGTGACGACGGTAAGCGCGGCGGATTTCTATGTCAGCCCGCAAGGTAATGATGCGTGGACGGGTAAGTTACCTGCGCCGAATGCGACGAAAACGGATGGGCCACTGGCGACGTTAGTGAAGGCGCGCGATGTGGTGCGAGCGGAGTTGAAGGGCGGCGGAGCGGGCCAAGCGCAGACGGTGCATGTGCGCGGCGGGCTTTATGAATTCAAGGACACGCTGAAACTGAGCAAGGAAGATTTCGGCACGACGAATGCCCCGGTCATTTATCGCGCGTATCAGCAGGAGCAGCCGATCTTCGTGGGCGGTTCGGCCATCACCAACTTCACAGTACATAAGGGCGCGATCTTGAAAGCGGATGTCGGGGCGCAAGGTTTCAAGAATGTTTACTTCCGGCAATTGATCTTCGACGGCAAACGCCAGCATCTGGCGCGGTATCCGAACTACGACGCGAGCAATCCCTACGGTGGCGGCTGGGCGTATGCGGATGGCAAATACATCCCGATGTATCAGGATGTGCCGAACGAGAGCAAACGCACCTTCCAATTCAAAACGACGGATGCGCGCACGTGGGCGAAGCCGGAGGAAGGCGAGGTGTTCGTTTTTCCGCGTTACAACTGGTGGAACAACATCGTGCGCATCGCATCAATCGACAGGGCGGCGCGACAGGTCACGCTGACGGCGGATGCGTCGTATGCTATCCGGCCATCGGATCGTTATTACTTCCAGAATCTGTTCGAGGAATTGGATGCACCGGGCGAGTGGTATCTGGATCGCCAAACCTGGACGTTGTATTTCTGGCCGCCTTCATCATTGGAAGGGAAGACAGTGGTCGCGCCGCGTTTGCGCACGATTCTCGATATCGCAGATGGGGCATCCAATGTGATGTTCGAGGGAATCACGTTTGAATGCGCGGAAGGCACGGCGATCTCGTTGCGCAACACGACGAATTGTGTGATCGCGAAGAGCATCGTGCGCAATGTGGGGGACTATAATGGTTCCGGTATCGGAGTGAGCGGTGGTTATCGGAATGGCGTGGTGGGCTGCGATATTTCGGAGATCGGCAGCACGGGTGTCTTCCTCTCAGGCGGTGATCGCAAGAAGCTGACTTCGGCGGAGAATTACGCGGAGAACAATTACATCCATCATGTGGGCGTGTTCTACAAGCAGGGCGTGGGTATCGGCTTGTATGGCGTGGGGAATCGTGCATCGCACAATCTCATACATGACGGGCCGCGCATGGGCATCATGTTCAGCGGAAACAATCTCGTGCTGGAATATAACGAGATCCGTCATGTGAACCTGGAGACAGAGGATACGGGCGCGGTTTACACGGGTGGCCGCGATTGGATCTCCTCGCGCGGCACGGTGATCCGTTATAATTACTTCCACGACATCCTCGGTTACGGTCAGGAAAATGGCGTGTGGAAATCGCCGCACTTTGCGTGGGGCGTTTATCTGGATGACAATACGGGCGGCGTCGATGTGATCGGCAATATCGTGGCACGGTGTTCGCGGGCTGGATTGCATCTGCACAATGGTCGCGATAACCGGATTGAGAACAATGTATTCATCGACAACGGGCTGTATCAGGCGGAATACAGCGGATGGGTTTCCACGTCGCGGTTCTGGAAAGATCACCTGCCTACGATGATCACGGGTTACGAATCTGTGATGAATGAACCGGCGTGGAAGAATATGCGGAACATGAATCTGCATCCTACGAACGCGGTGCTGGCGGATGGGAAGATACAGACGGGCAATCTCTTCGCGCGGAACATTGTTTCTTATACGAATGCGGCGGCGAAGCTGTATCGCATGGGCAGTGTGCCTTACTCGCACAATGCGTATGATTACAATGTGTTCTGGCATCACGGTCTGCCGTTGCTCACGGGCGAGCGCGGCAATGGCAAGGAGATCGGCGGCAACCTTGTGGTGAATGGTGATTTCGAAGAAGGCGCGGATGGCCAATCACCCAGGAACTGGAAGTGGCAGGTGCAGCCACCGCGTGCCAAGGCCACTTGGACCACCGCCGAGCACGCGAATGGCAAGGCGGCCTTGCGCATCGATTCCGCTCCGCCGGTGAAGGATTCCAGTGGTCGCGGTTTGTTCTTGAACTACGTGAGTGCCGACATGGCCACGGTGCATCCCGGCAAGAGCTACCATCTCAAAGCGAAGTTCAAAGCCGACAAACCCGATACCAAAGTGAGTCTCATGCTCCAGTCCTACGTGGACAAAATTTACTTCTGGGCCAGCAGTCCGAATGACGTGAAGGTTGGCACTGAATGGCAGGAAGCGAGCTTCAGCTTCCGCACTCCTGCTTCTGGTGAGAGAGGTTACAACGCCGCGATGAAAGCCTTCAAGATACGAATCGATGTCCGTCAAGATAGCGGCACCGTCTTCGTGGATGATGTCAGCCTCGTAGAAGTGGAGACCATGGATGAATGGCAGTCCTGGCTTGCTTTGGGGATGGATAAAAACTCCAAAGTCGCCGATCCTCTCTTCGTTGATGCCACCAAAGACGACTATCGCCTGAAACCGGAGTCACCTGCCTTCAAACTCGGCTTCAAACCGATACCCGTGGAGAAGATCGGCCCTTACCAAAGCCCGCAACGTGTTACGTGGCCCATCAAAGAAGCCGAAGGTGCCCGCGAGAAGCCGCTGGTTTCCAATTGATCGATTTTGGACTCAATTGCTTGGGCCGATGATGGCACGCATTGTTTGGGCAGTATTCCCGCTGTCATCGAAACGGACGACAGTCAGTGCCTGATCAGATTGAGTCACGGTGATCTGGCCGCGACTGATCATTTTCACCACGACTGTCATGGTTTTTTTGTCGCGCATCAGATCCGAAAATGGCAGGGGAGCGGAGGTGTTTCCTTTCCATTCCGGCCACCAGGAAATTTCATTGATCAGGGTGGGGACATTGCTGCCGGCGCGGCGGCCGGGCAGAGAGCCGCCGCCGGTATGAACCCAGTGCAGTGCGCCAGGTTTCAAATGCAGGTCATCGGCGGTGTCGATCTTGGCTGATACCTCGAAACGTCCATCGGGATCAGTGAAAGGCAAATCATCCAATTCGCGTATCCATACGGCGAACTGGCCGTTGGAACGCAGAGGAACGGCAGGATTGGCATTAGTGCGGAGTTTGAGCCTGCCGCTGGCCGGAGCGATCAGACGAAGATGTCGGCCTACGAAGAATGTCAGTTTTTGATCGCCGATCTGGCCGATAAGACAGCCCGGAGGGAAAGCCACATCAAAACCGCGCTTGCCTTGATTGGTGAGGTCGGATTTGTAGGGACGTAGCATTTGACCATCGGGATTTAGGAATGAGCCATCGCTCAATTGCACTTCGCCGGTGACCACGATCTCGTAGATGGAGCCTTTCTGCATGTCTACGCCAGTGTCACGCCATCCAGAAGTGGCGGGGAAACTCCCGCCCACGGAGCGGGTGATTTTCCCGGGTGCGTGACTGGCACCCAAGATGCGGGTGATGCGCGTGGTGTTGGTGCCGTCGGATGAGGCGAAGTCTCCGGCGACGATCACGCCGCCATCCGGTTGCAATGCTATCGCGCGGACTGTTCCTGTGCCGCCCAGTTTGGCATCCATGGTTTCATTGATGCTGCCATTCGCATTCATGCGGGCGATGCCACGGCGTGCTTGCGTGTCAACGCGGTTGAATTCGCCGCCGATGAGCAATCCTCCATCCGGGAGAAGAGTCATGCAGCGGACGACGCCATCGAATCCACTGCCCAGCTTGTGCGCGCGGTCGAGTGCGTTGGGCTGCTTGATACGGGCCAGGTTGTTGCGGTCTGCGCCGATGATGCGGTTGAAGCCGCCACCGGCCATCACCATGCCATCGGGCAGTGCGAGCAACTCCATGACCGGTCCCTCAGCTTGGGAGACTTCGGCGAGGGCGCCATTGGTTCCCAGCAGGGCGAGGTGCCTGGATTCCTTGCCGCTCACTTTGGTGAATTCACCACCGATCCAGATGCGACCATCAGGCATCTGACAGAGTGAGAGCACGGAGTCGTTCGGGCCGCCGGTGGCGTTGAAATCGGGATCGACGGAGCCATCGGTGTTCAGACGGACGAGATAGTTTCGCGATGTTCCGTTGAACTTGTTGAAGAAGCCGGTGAGGATGATTTTTCCATCGGCTTGCAAGAGCACGCGGCGTCCGGCTTTGTTTCCGCCGGTGCCGGGATCAAAGCTCATGTCGAGGGAACCGTCGGCATTGAGCCGGGCGACGCCTGAGCGGGAGAGGTTGTTAAATCGATCGAAAGGTCCGGCGATCAGTAACTTGCCATCGGGTTGCAGGATGACTTGAGAGATGTCCTTGTCCGGGCCGGTGCCGGGATGGAAAGATTCATCCACGGAACCGTCTGCGAGCAAGCGGGCAATGTATTTGCGGGGCTTGCCGTTGAACTGGGTGAAACGGCCAGCGATGATGATTTTGCCATCAGGCTGCAGCGCGGCGGATTGGATCCAATCATTCGCGCCGGTGCCGGGACGGAAGGCGGGATCGATTCGGCCACTACCGATATTTGCACCAGCCACGGTCTTGAGTTCTTCAAGGGCGGGCTCGGACACATCGTTCGTGTCCACGGGTTCAGTCGCGACGGGCTTGTTCGCTTCGACAGGAGGTGATTTTTGTTTCGCGAACCACACGCCTGCGAGGATCGTGAGCAGGGCGACGATGCTGATGACCGTGTAGAGCGCCGTGCGTTTTGGTTTGGGCACCGCAGTGGTGGTTGCCGACAGGGCTTCGGCTTCGATGACTTCGCCCGCTCGAGCAGAGGTGTGTTCCAGCAATGTGCGCGGTTGACCAGCCGTGGTGCCGCCTAGTCCGATCCATTCAGCGACGGCGCGTGCGCTTTGCGGACGTTGCGCGGGGTCTTTGGACAGGCAGGCAAGGATCAGTGCGGAGACATCGGGTGGAACGGGGTTTTCGATGCTTAGTTCCCACAGGCGATCTTCCAGCGGCTTGGCGGGCACGGACTCGATCTGATGGATGATGTCGCCGCGGCAATACGGTGGCGTGCTGGTGAGGAGTTCGTAGAGCGTTGCGCCGAGGGCGTAGATGTCATCAGTCGCTTTCGGGGGATCGCCGCGCAGGTGTTGCGGGCTCATGTAGGCGAGCGTGCCCGCGTTTGGGTGTTTGACAGAGATGCGGCTGGCGGATTCGCTGATGGTAGCGGCGATGCCGAAATCTGCCAGCTTCAACCGTCCTTTGCGGTCCACCATCATGTTGCCCGGTTTCAGGTCGCGATGGATGACGCCTTCCGAGTGAGCGTATTCCAAGGCGTCGCAGAGCTGTTTGACGAGAGGCTTCAGGTGTTCCCAGGTGAAACATCGCTCGGGATGGTGGATGCGCAGGGTGACGAGGTTATCGCCATCCACGAATTCCATGGAGATGAAGGGCGGTTCTCCGGGGCTCTCGTAGAGGTCGTGGATGCGGACGATGTGCGGGTGCGAGAGCTTGCGGCTCTTGAGGGTCTCGCGCCGCATGTCGTCGAGGGAGCTGGCGTCATTGCGGATCTCGGGCGGGAGGAATTTCAGGGCGACGCTGTCGTTCAAGCGTTGATCCCACGCGAGCCAGACTTGGCCCATGCCGCCTTCACCAAGTTTGCGGACCAATTCAAAGCGGCCCTGACCATGGTATTGGCCCGGGGCTAAAGGCCCGGACGGCGTGCCCGGTGATGATGCGTCCTCCGACATGTGACTAATTGGCTACGGCTGTGCGGAGGAGATAACAGAGTGCGTGACGGTACGCAAGCGTTGCAGCCGAAGCTGGTAGAGGCGAGTGTCCTCACGAGTCCGTTTGTATCAGTTCGTGCTGCATAACACCGTCCGTTGCACGGACAGGCCTACTAGCAACGGCTCGTCGGGAGCCTCGCCCTACCATTACCGCACTAGCTCGAACGCATACCCCTTCAAGTATTCCGTTTCGGCGATGGACGGGATGATCGGGTGGTCGGGGGATTGGCTGAAGGTGTCCGTGCGGCGCAGGATCTTGTGGGCATCGAACGCGGCGGCGAGGATCACGTCCATGAAGAGCGTGCTGTCCACGTGATGCGAGCAGCAGAAGGTGGCGAGCGTGCCACCGGGCTTCAGGAGTTTCAGCGCGCGCAGATGGATCTCTTTGTAACCGCGCAAGGCGTCTTCCACCGTGGAACGGCTGCGGGTGAAGGACGGCGGGTCCAGGATGATCACGTCGAACTTCGGCAAGAGCTTCTCGTTCGGGCCCACGGTGGATTGCGCTTTGAGCCAATCGAACACGTTCGCTTCTTCGAAGACGCATTTATCCGCGACACCATTTGTCGCGGCGTTGGCCGTGGCGGCCTTGATGGCGTCGGCGCTTTGATCCAGCGCGTGGACGTGCGCGGCGCCTTCCTTCGCGGCGTGGATGGCGAAACCGCCGAGGAAACTGAAGCAATCCAGGACGTGCGCGCCCTTGGACATCTCCGCCACGCGCTGGTAATTCGCCTGTTGATCCAGGTAGAGACCCGTCTTGTGACCGCCCAAGGGGTTCGTCTTGAAGGACAGGCCGTTGAGCTTCACATCGATGTCGCCTTCCACATGGCCGGCGATGATGCCGTTCGCGTCCGCGAGACCTTCGAACTTGCGGGAGGCCAGCTCGTTGCGTTCCACGATGGCGCGGGGGGAGAAGATGCGTTGCAGCGCGGCGATGATCTCCGACTTGCGCATGTCCATGCCGAGCGAGGAAGTCTGGAGCACCAGCACGTCCTCATACTTGTCCACGATCAGGCCGCTGAGGAAATCGCTCTCCGCATTCACCACGCGGAAGGAGGTCGCCTTGGGCATGTGCTTCTGGCGGATGGCCAGCGCGGCACGGATGCGGCGCTCGAAGAAGGCGAGGTTGATGTCCTCGCGCTCATGGGAGAGCAGGCGCACGTTGATCTTGGACTTGGGATTGTAAAAGCCCACGCCCAAGAACCGCTGGCGATGATCCTTCACCTGCACCACATCGCCCGGCTCAGCGGGCTTGGTGAGGCGCAGGATGGACGCGGCGTAAACCCACGGATGCCCCGCCAAGACGCGATCCGCCTCACCGGGCCGCAACAGGACGACCGGCAACGTATCCTCCGGCAGCTTGGGGATGGAGGAGGCCACAGAACGGGGATTCACGGCAGAAGAAGGTTTCGGCGTCATAATAGACAGTGCTTTCAGTTAATTCAGTTCGTTTTTGTAAACAAGGCGGTGTCACAACGACACCCGCGCCTACTCTGACATCCCCAGGGCAAAAAAGCCACCCCCGGAAACAGAGGGCGGGCATGAAGCCAGAAATGAGGGGGGAGGGGAAGGGAAATCTCGGGGAAAGTTTGACGCAAATTCCGCCAATTTCCACTAATTCATATTCCCCAAACCATTTACCTTACCGCCACGAGCAGGGGGAGGGATTGAGAGAGAGTTGTCGTATCGCCCGGATTTCAAAGGCTACTTACTGGTGTGGTGTAACTTTTGTTCTAAGTAACCCAATCGCTTTACTGTAGCCCGTCGCTGACAGCTCATAACGATTCACCCCATCAATCTTGCTGAGTTTGTAATAGGGACTATACTTAAAATTAAAATAGCGACTAACATTGTTTTTGCTGGTTTGCGAATGGGATTTAAATAACTCGTTCAAGAAGTGCGCTATTTGAGTAGTTGATAAATCATTTTTCCCCTGTCGAGTGGCCAAAAGCATGCCGATGAGGATTGCTTCCTCAAGACTGGTTGGGCGTTCCTCGGGTGGTTGTTCTATCAAGGTTACTGGTTGAAATGTTCCGATATCAAATTCGCGTTCACACTTTTTGATGAAGTCTCTGATGGTGTTCACGTTTTCAATCGTTTTTAATTTTGCATCTTTGCGAATTTTATCGAGTCCCATTCTATTCTGAACAGCATCTCTTTTTTTGAAGGCAGCAAACGATTCTGCCGCATCAGTTCTTGCCCGTTTAATGCTCCGATCAAAGCGAACCTCTTGATTCGATGAAATATACCAGCATTCAAACTGCAGGGGCCCAAAGTATTGTTTGCGAAATGAAACAAGCTCGCCGGGTGAGCGAAACCCAGTGATGATGATTCGCTCTACGTGACTTTTAGTCACTTCTTCAATGATTTGGCTGGCTACTATATCAGGTGTGGCTTTCAGAGCTTCTTCTGCAAACCTTTCGATAGAAAGCGTCGAATCAAGCCCATGCCTTTCGTAAAAGGCTTTTCGCATGAAATCGCTCGCCTCAATGTGAAAGTATCCATGTTTTAGTGATAGATGTTTGCCTAGAGTAGTTTTGCCGGCACAAGGCAAGCCGCAGATTGCTAGAATTGGGGGAAAGAGGCCCGGCAGAAATCCAATTGTTCTAGGCTGTCTAGAGGAAACTTCGAACTCGAGTGCCCTGTTTTCGAGTAGAAAATTGTACATTGCTCCAATGGAGTCTTTTCTTATGTCATAGCGGTCAGCTTCTTCAATTGAGAGGCAACTGAGAGGTAAGCTTTGGCCATCGGGGATAAACCATTTGTTAAATGTTTTTCCGTCAAGCCACGGGTAAAGCAGATTAGTTTCAATGGGGATTTCGCGTTCAACGATCCTACCCGTAGTTTTACCCGTAAATTGCTGAACGGGATCTAAATTGTGGGCATCAGCAAATGCTTTAGGCATATGCAAGATGACATCCGATCTCACAGTCACAGCTCGGTTGCCGGAAGGCTTCAGGAGCGAATCCAACATTGGAAAGGAGGTGGATTGCATCCAATACTTCACATCTACCCCAGGAACCTCCTCATTCTCGCTAAGCGCATGAACGATTACAGAAGTGTCTTCAATGAAAAAAAAACCATCTCGACCACCTGAGGTTCTGGTCCATCTCGCTAAAGCATCTTCATAGCTCTTTTTGAGCAAGTCTGTTCTGTTTGAAGAACGTGGCTCACTATACGCAATTCCATAGTATCTTTTCCCCCTGACCTGAATCCCATGCCTTAAAGCTAGGTAGCGCGCATGTTCGAGCTTCGTGCGATTTGAGGTGATGAAGTGCAATGGCTTCATGTGTGAACTTTACTGCGGCCAAGGTTGTGGCAAGCCGTTGCAATCCATGTATGTGAGGGTAAACGCTCTCTAAGATTTGCAACTGTAGAAGGTAAGTTTTCTGCCAAGAAAAAAAGACCCGGGCCTAAGCTTGACATGCCAACTGCTAACGCGCCTGCTTTGTATATGGATTCCTCAAGAGAGAGAAGCGTTGGACCGTACAAATCTCGTTCCAAAGCCTTCCACCGGCATGTCTGAATCTGCCTAATGGAATTGCAGAAAGTATGAATATCGTTCTCGGCAGCGCTTGCGATCAAACCATAGATGACTTCATATAGGGTGCTGTAAACTTCGCTTGTTGGGATTGGACAGGAATTCTGAAAAAACTCTGTTTCTTCTAATAGGCTCAGTGAGGCAATGTTACCTGGTATACATATTCCTATTGGCCAGCTTGGCATTGGCTTCGCATGGAGTATATAGGGTGTAGGACGAGTTCCTTCAATCGCTGATGAGGGGGCAAGAACGTTGGCTGAGTGTCTGACACCGATGTCACACACAATGCCGCCATCAAAATATGTGGTGATGCCAATGCCTGAAGTTCCTCCTCGCCCGGATAAGCGAACAGCTTCTAGCCGGTCGATTTTAGTGTCGGCGATCTCGGAAACGCCTTCGATTGTCGCCAATCGCAATGCCGTGGCTGACCCAAATCCACAATGAGACGGAAGATGGCCTTCGATTGTGACTTCGAAGGAACCCAGCCCCATGCCCCTCACTGTTCCCATCAGCTTTTCGATTTCGATTGGTTCCAAAGGAGATGGGCGCCGGTCAATAACGGATAAATGCGAAGCTCGGCGGACTGTGATGTTCGCAGTGGGGCTGGCGACCGAAAACCCGACTCCGCCGTTAACTCTATGGCCATTCTCGTTCATCCCTATCAGAGTCAAGTGCAGTCTAGGATGGACGGTTATGGTTACTGTTTCATGGGGCTTCAGATGCATTTTGCCACTCTTGGTGGAAGTAGTTTAGATACTCTTGAACGAAAGGACTGTCAGCTGACGTGTGAATTGTGGGGCTATCTTTGCTTTTCACCTTTGGAAAAATCGGCCCTACTAGACATTCATCATCGAGCTTCACAAGGCTGTGTGTGGCTGGATGCTCGAAATAGCGCACTTGAAAGTTCGGATATTGGGATTTCAGTTCGGACATTCTTCTCCTTGCTATTTCAGCTCGAGACCGGTCGTCCGCTTCCAAGAAATGACTTTTCGGAAGAAGAATTTTGATGGGAACATTCTTTGCGAGTACTGGTAGTAGTGATTGAGAATCAGACCTAGTGGCGTGTGCGAAATCTTCAATGAAGCGGGATGCAGTAGTTCCCAAGACGAGTACTTCTTTAGCTGTTTTTGTTAGAAGTCGCTCATAGTGTGCTTTGTTGTCACGTGAATGTAGGACGTGTTTGATTTTGAGCTTTGTTAGGGCCTCCAGTTTAGAGTAAGTCCGCCATTCGATGAGTGTTTGAATAAACATCATTACAAAGCTCGTAAAGAAGCCGGCAGCCACGTTTGTGACCATCGGTGATGGGTTGGTTTTGAGAAGAATAAAACTTATAATGCTGCCAATCAAAAGCAGGAAGGTGATTATATGTATCGAGCGAATTGTGAACTGATCTTCAAATTTATTGCTCATATATTCTATCTTCCGATAACCAAGCATTCTCTGTTTTGTGCGGCAGAGCCATTTTGTTGGTTTAGGGCGTATTTATAATGTTTGCTTTGCACGGTCACTTTTTTTCCACGGCGTTGAAGAATGCGTCGTAGAGTGTCGATAGAGGGACAGCCAAATTTGCGGTAAGATATCACTACGGTGCTGTTCTGGAATTTGTCCAGCAAAGTTTCCAGTGCTTCTGTGCTAGCCTCGGTAGAAATCCATGGGTTTTGGGACTTCGGCTGTATTAACTTTAAGCTGCTTGCTCTGTCTATCATTTTGTCCCAATTGGCATATTGTGCCAAGCCTTCAAGAAAATGGTAGCAACGATGGTAGTCAGCTGTTTCGAGTGCCTTGCCAGTCCTTAAATAAGGAGGGTCAAGATATATCAAATCATACTTCCTTGCTGGAATTGCTGTGGCTTCGTGATGAATTGCCTTACACGGATGTTTACCTTTGATAATGGATTCATTAATTTCTTCTGCGAAATTGACGTAGTGCTTGGCAAAGGATGTATCCCAAGTTGTTTTGTTGCCGAAACTTCGTTCAACGTCCGCTTGACGCAAACTGAGGTTTGCCCGGTGAAAAAGATTGAATGGTCTCTTAACTAGGCAGGTTTGATAAAGACAGTAACGGGCAAGTGCTCTTTTGTAGCGATCTTTTTTTGGGTCGGGAAATAATGTTTCGATTCTAGTAGTAATTGTGTCAATCCATTGATTCTCTCGGTGTGTGAAATAAATATTTTTAAAATGCTGTGTGACAAATCCTTGGGTATCTGGGTGAACCGGTTGGATTAAATACTGTATCTCCCTTTCATCTAGTTTGATGCCGTCGTTTTCAATAAGCGCGGTTCCGATTGCGTGGTTCCAAAGCAGGTAATCATTGTACGTTACCCGTTTCCCCATGCTTTTAAGGAGATAGCTTACTGAACCAGTACCACCAAATACATCTAGGACCGTCTCGAATTCGAGTCTCTGAAATGTTTCATCTAGCCAAGGGAGAATTTTGCGTTTGCTTCCTTGATAGCGTGTCGTCGGCATCCCTGCGTATGCTGTTGCCTCAGGGACGTTACCCTTTGATGCAATACGTTTTGCAAATGCAGTCGTCTTGAACCTGTTCTTCGAACGTTGTGCCACAAGTATTTGTATTCTCTTTGATGCTGCCCAGCCTTGGGGATAGTTTTACAGGATAGTCATGAGGTCGACAATTCAATGTTGCCAAACCTTGACCACAAATCTGATGCTGACTTTTGCGCCTATTCGTTCCCCCGTGTTTTGCTTGCCTACTAGCTTTTCCGTCGGATTTTCTTTGGCCGTAATCGCTTGAGTGTAAATGGATTAGGTTGGCTGGGTAAAATCTTTAGAAAATTTTATGGACGGTTGCGGGATTTGTGGCATTCTCAGAAGTGCTGGCAACTCGTTGCTGGTAAAGGAAGGGCGAAGCCCAAATCGTTTCGGGTTTCTAGGTTCGAGTTTCGAGTCTGGAAGGCGAAAGAAGAGAAGGGCGGAAATCCCAAGCCAATGGTTCATTGGAATCGTTTTGGCAATCCTTATGGGACCATCAGCCGAAGTTCGGCTTCCCAATGGGGGAAAGAGGTTTTCAGTGCCTCCTCTCCCTGGCTCTCTCCTCCCTAATCGGGAAGTGAGGGGAATGGAAGGCCGGTCTCGGTAGTTAATTAGGATATGTGGGTGTGTCGGGCGTTGGATCGGGGCTCGTAAGCTGGAGGGGGAAAGGGACGTCGGTTGGCGTAGGATTTTATGGCCAATCGGGGAATCCCAAGTCGAAGTTCGACTTCCCTATTGGGGAAAAGCGAAATTCGGACATGGTACTCACTGCGGAACCAGCCGGGTGCTGACTAACGTCAGTCGAAGGCCGAAGTTCGGCTTCCAAGTAGTGTGAAGTGTGAACTTTGGAGTTCGGCGTCGAATCGACTTCTTTAAGTAGGAGGGTTGGGTGCGATTGCTCACAGGGGTCGGGTGGTTTCATTGGTGTTCTTTGACATAGTTCCCTGAAAGGGAATGCTAAGGCCGGTCGGTCGAAGTTCGACTGCTGAAGGACGATATCCGAAAGGGAAATCGACACCTCACCCCGGCCCTCTCCCCGATCGAGGCGGAGAGGGTGGTGGATGCGTTGGCTTCGGTGGATGGTGGGTTGAGTTTTCGTGAGTGCCTTGACGGAAAAGGTCAGGGCATTGCGGCAACAATGCCCTACCATGATCAGGTTTTTTGCATTTCTTTGTGGAGTGGCTGATGAGGGTCGCGAGCCGGGAGATGTGGACTGATTGCTAGAGTGCCGCAGGACAGGATGCAATCGTGTGAGGGAGCATTGAACGGATCGGATGGAAGCTGCTTCAAGGGAATTTGGAATTAAGAATGGAGAATTAAGAAAGGGGGAGAGAAATCGACACCTCACCCCGGCCCTCTCCCCGGTCGAGGCGGAGAGGGGGATGGTTCAATTCGTGTTAATTGGTGAAATTCGTGTCTGCCGGTTGCACAGGCGGGCCACTTGTAAGGCTCCGAAAGGCCCTTGCGGGACGGGCTCCGGTCCATTACTCTACCTGTCTCTTTATTGATAGAGTTTGATTATGACGTTGACTGAAAAGCTGCTCGCCCGCGCCGCCGGGAAAGCCTCCGTGCAGGCGGGGGACAATATCTGGGTGAAGGCCGATGTCCTCATGACGCACGATGTGTGCGGCCCGGGGACGATCGGCGTGTTCAAACGCGAATTCGGCAAGGATGCCAAGGTCTGGGACCGCGAACGCGTGGTCATCATCCCGGATCACTACATTTTCACGTCGGACTCGAAGTCGAACCGCAACGTGGACATCCTCCGCGAGTTCTCGAAGGCGCAGGGCCTGCCTTACTTCTATGACGTGATCGATGACCCGAACGGCGAGTGGAAGTATGACGCCGCGAAGGGGAACTTGAAGCGGCAATACGGCAGCCAGTACGCGGGCGTTTGCCACGCGGCGTTGCCAGCCAAAGGTCACACGCGTCCGGGCGAAGTGCTGTTCGGCACGGATTCGCACACGTGCATGGCGGGTGCTTTCAATGAGTTCGCAACGGGCATCGGCAACACGGACGCCGGGTTCGTGATGGGCACGGGCCGTCTGCTGATCAAGGTGCCGGAGTCGATGCATTTCCGTCTGGAAGGCAAGATGCAGCCGGGCGTGATGGCGAAGGATATCATCCTGCACGTGATCGGTGAGATCGGCTTCGACGGCGCGACGTATCGCGCGATGCAGTTCGATGGACCGGGCGTGGACAGCCTCTCGATGGATGACCGTATGACGATCGCGAACATGGCGATCGAGGCCGGTGGCAAGAACGCGATCTTCCCATTCGACGCCCGCACGGCGGAATACGTGGATGCCCGCACGAACTTGAACGGCACGAAGCAGTCTTACGAGCCGGTGTTCGCGGATAAGGACCAGAAGTTCGTTTACGAACTCACGGTTGATCTCAGCAAGCTGGAGCCGACGGTGGCGTGCCATCCTGATCCGGGCCAACGCAAGAAGGCGAAGGAGATGAACATGAAGCTGGATCGCGCGTATGTGGGCTCCTGCACGGGCGGCAAGACGAGCGATTTCGTGGAGTTCGCCCGCGTGTTGCGCGGTCACAAGGTGAGCATCGATACGTTTGGTGTGCCCGCCACGCCGCAGATCGTGCACGAGCTGCAAACGACGCGTTGGGGCGGCAAGACGATTTGGGAAATCCTGGTGGACGCGGGTGTGCGCATGACGGAGAACGCCGGTTGCGCCGCGTGCCTGGGCGGTCCGGTGGATACGTTCGGCCGCATCAATCAGGCGGGCCTGAAGTGCATCAGCGCCACGAACCGCAACTTCCCCGGTCGCATGGGCGATAAGGAATCGCAGGTGTTCCTGGCCAGCCCCGCGACGGTCGCCGCGAGCGCCATCGCCGGCAAGATCACGGATCCGCGCGAGTATATCTCGAATTAATTAAGCGAAAGCGAATCGATTCAAGAAGTCCCGCGCTGGCAAAACTGGCGCGGGATTTTTAATGCGCCACGATCCGTTCCTTCACCGCCTTCGCCACGGCACCGGCACGGCTGGTCACGTGCAGTTTCTCATACACGCCGCGGATGTATTCATCCGCCGTGTAGTAGCCGATGCCCAGCATGCCAGCGGCTTCCTTGATGGTCTTGCCTTTGACGAGCAGATCCAGGATCTCCTTCTCACGCGGGCTCAGGCCGTAGTCGTGATGCGGCGAATGTTCGCGCGAGAACATGGAGAGCACACGCCGCGCGATGATGGGATTGATCGGCGATCCACCACTCGCCACAGTGTGCAGCGCATGGGCGATCTCTTCCGGCGAAGACGTCTTCAGCAAGTAACCCGCCGCCCCCGCGCAGATGGCCCGGAAGATCTTCTCCTCCTCCTCGAACACCGTGAGGATGACGATGGAAGATTCCGGCGCGTGACTGCGCAGGGCAGGGATGGCATCGATGCCGCTCATACCGGGCAATCCCACATCCATGAGCAGGACCTTGGGCGGATCATCCGTTCTCAAGTGCGTCACAGCATCCTCGCTGGTGGTGAAGCGCTGGGTGCAATGGATGTTCGGCAGGCGGTTTAGCGCCTGCATCAACCGTGCGCCGTAGGTGCGATGATCTTCCACCAGCCACACAGTGATGGTGCTGGCGGTCACGGGATTGAGGACAGCTTCATTTGTCATACGCAGGGATGCTGATGGAGATTTGCGTGCCTTTGCCGCGGGTGGAATGGATGTCCACTTGCCCGCCATGCTTGCGGGCGCGCCGATGGAGATTGGTCAGGCCCATGCCAGAATTTTGTGCGGTGGCAGGCTCGAAACCCAACCCGTCATCTTTGACGGACAGGACGATCGATCCGTTGTTCCGCGCGAATTCGATCTGCACCTGGCTTGCCTGGGAATGTTTGGCCACGTTGTGCAACGTCTCTTTGAACATCAGCACGAGATCATGCTTCTTGTCCACCGGAGTGCCAGTGGGGATGGCATTGGCCTTGTAATTCAAGGTATGAGGAATGGAACGCAGCAAACGATCAGCGATCTCTTGCAGGTGCTGGCGCAAGTCTCCGCGCTCGTAGGCGTTAGAGTGCACGAGCTGGATGATGTCGTGCATGGAATCTGCTGTGCTGCGCACGATTTTTTGGATCTCATTCGCATCATCGGCCACCAATCCCGCGTTGTCCTTGTTGTTCATCACCTCACGGCTGATGAGCGCGATGCTGCACAAGCTGCTGCCGATCTCATCATGCAGGTCTTGCGAAATGCGCAGGCGCAAAGTTTCCAGCTCCTGCCGCTTCTGCTGGCGCTGGCGGATCAGTACGATCGACAGCGCGAAAAAAACCGAGATTAGGAAACCCACGCCTGCTTTGCTCGCCCTGCTTTGGTAATGACTCAGCAACTGCCCCTTGCGCATGTCCAGCATCGCCAGATTGTAGAGGGCTTCGCGGCGTCGTGAGAGCCCTGCCAGCCAGCCCTGCCATTCTAGGATGTTGCTTTCACTGTTGTATCCGTCCACTAACGAAGCCATCGACCATCCCTTTGCCTCCGTAGAATCTAATGCGGAAACAGGCTTCTTATACGCCACGTTCTGCCCATGGGACCAGACCTCGAGTTCCGCGAGCGCGAAGAGGTACGCGCCATTGCTGTTGTGCAATTCTGTGGCCGTCACCCTTACATAACGCGCCGTCTTGCCACCTGCATAAAATGAGAGTGGACAATCCCCAGGGTTCGGCTCATCCCGGCTGGGCTCCAATGGGCCTCTAAAAAAAGGCCCGATGGTGGTGTGGCCTTCGAAATCCGGGTCCAACGACAGTTCCACCCGATAACGCAATGGAAAACCATATCCTGGCCGATGCGCGAACTCCGGCGCTCTCGCCGGAAACAACGAGACATCGCTGACGTCGTAGGCATCACCCAGATCCACCTGCACCCATTTCTCAGGATTGGAAGCCTCTGCCATCGGGGTTGTTCTGGGTCTGTCTGGAAAGCGGATGCCCGCGCTCTTATAGCCGAGCGTAGGGCTGGTCTGCTTGCCGACAGGCGCTCCCAAAGCGGTGTATCCATCCACTAAATTCTGCCGTCCCCACAATGGAATGGTGCCCATAGAGCGGTTGGAAACGATCTTGGTCAGACTCACACGATTGGCGATGTTCCTTCCTTTCTGCAACAGCATGATCTCACCCAGGGCGAACAGATAGCGCCCTTCCGAACGGTAAAGTTTAGTGGCTGTGATGCGGACAAACCGTGCTCTTCGGTTTTGCGTTGCGAGGTAAACGGGCAGCGCTTTTGGATTCGGAAAATCTTCCCGGGTAAACTCCGCTACACGGTGACGGTGTTCTTGCCGGCTCTGCGGATCACCTGCGAATTCCACCTGGAAACGCACGGGAAAACCGTAACCCACCGGCACACTGCCGCCGCTGTTTCCGGCCGCTGCGATCAACACTACGGCATCGATTGGTTCTTCTGTGCCCAGATCCAGTTCCACCCATTCCACAGAATCAGGTGACGTCGAGTAATCGCTGTGATGCCCGAGCCGCTCCATGAGTTGAGCCTTGGGAGCGGGTGGAAGGGCGTTCAACCATTGCAACAGCATTGCCCTCTCGGACTGGATGGTCTGAAGATCCTGGCTGAATCTTGTCATGAAACGCTCGATCCAGGGTGGAGCCGGTACGGCTGCGATCCCATTCTTGCTTCCGCTCAGAGTCTCGGCGCCAGCCTTATTTCCTGAGGGCAAAAGCAAAAGACATGCGTACGCAAAGACAACGTATACGGCTTTTGCAAAGCACTTCATGGGGGACAACCGTGAAAGCGTAACCAAGCACATGTGCTTTGGCCACACTTTTGCTCGCATGCTCGCCCCCGAATGTTCGGGGATTAGCGGCTTCTTCCTGTCAACGATACTGCGGGATTGCGGTGTTTTGCCCGGAAGCGCCTTCACCCCGAAAGCTCGGGGAATGACGCTGCAGACGATTTGCCGCAAGCTGATCATGTATTCCACCACAGCTGATGCGCACATCAATCGAGTCATTCATTGGCCGGACAGCAAGCCTCACGGTGATTGCTGCGGGCTTGAACTTTACCAGCAGTCAATCTCACGCTGTCGTCGCCGCTGATCATTTCGAAAAAGTGGTTAAACCTTTTTTTGCCCAGCATTGCGTCAGTTGCCATGGGGAGAAGAAGCATAAGGGCGACTTGCGGGTGGATACGCTTTCCACAAGTTTTTCCACGGGGATCGAAGTGAGCCGCTGGACGGAGATCATGGACCGGATCAATTCCGGGGACATGCCGCCCAAGGAAGAGCCAAAGCCGGATGCCAAGGACATCGATCGCGTGGTGGAATGGATCGCTGCTCAACTTCATGAAGCAGAAGCTGCGCAACATGCGAAAGGTTCCGAAAAAGTCGTCTTCCGTCGGCTGACGCGAGAGGAGTATGCCCATACTATCCGTGATTTGCTGGGCGTGACTTATGAGGTCAAGGGACCTCAAGGATTACCAGAGGAGCCGGATTGGCAGGGCTTCGAGCGTATCGGTTCTGTTCTCAGCATTTCGCCCACGCATGTGGAAAAGTATCTGCAAGCGGCGTCCGTGGTGTTGGATGAGGCTATGGTCTCTGGTGAAAGGCCTGTTTCCGAGACGGTGCGTTGGGATCCATTTGATCTTCGCCCCAAGTGGGGTGACCGGTTGCGCAAAGCCCATACTAAATGGGGAGATGTGGATAAAGTTCGCGTAGATATCCAACCGGGCAATACCTCCCTCAGCAACATCGCTGGCACCTTGGACCTCCTCATCAAGCGCGCGGGCATCTACAATGTACGGATCAAGCTCAGTGGCTTGCGGCCCAAGGGCGGTCCGGCACCACGTTTTCAAGTCTATCTTGCGGATTTGGATCGCGTGCTGTTGGAGACAGACGTGGATACTGCGGAGGACCAGCCGATCATCTTGGAGTTCAAAGCCCACTTGCCTGCGGGGGCGCATCGCGTTGGATTCAACAACATGATCCCTGGCGCAGCGATGTCGCCCCGCATTTCGGGTGATCACATGACGTTCGCCTTCACGGGCTTCGACAAACGTCCGCCGTGGCAGCTCAAGCTGACAGATGACCATTACCAAGCAGTCGTGCCCATGTTGTTGATGGATTATGTGGAGTGGGAAGGGCCAGTGTATGAGACGTGGCCAACTGTGGCGTATCAGCGAATCTTTTACGGCAATGAAAATACCGCGAAAGACATGAACTATGCGCGGGGAATCCTGCAGAAGTTCATGGAACGAGCCTATCGGCGGCCGGTGCAGGGTAACGAAGTGGAACTGATAGCCAAGGTGGTGGAGAAGGAGTTGAAACGTGGTGAAGCATTTGAGAATGCGGTGAAGCTGGGCTTGATGAGTGTCCTTTGCTCGAAAGATTTCCTCTATCTGGTGGAAGGTTCTACAGCGAACACAGCTACCCGTTTGAATGATTGGGAGCTGGCCTCACGCCTCTCCTATTTCCTGTGGAGCACGATGCCGGATGATAAGTTGTTTGATCTCGCGAGGGCAGGGAAGTTGAGCCAGCCCGATGTGCTAAAGGCAGAAGCGCAACGGATGCTGAAAGATCCCAAGGCGAAGCATTTCTCGGATTCATTTGCCCGCCAATGGCTGCAATTGCGGAACGTAGGCATGTTCCCGCCAGATAAGGGACTTTATCCGAAATACACGGATTACCTGGAGAAATGCATGGTGAATGAGACGACTGGTTTCTTCCAGGAGGTGTTGCAAAAGAATCTGAGCATCCGTGATTTCCTCAAGTCTGACTGGACGATGCTGAATGACCGTTTGGCGGACCATTACGGCATTAAGGACGTGAAAGGGCAGGAGTTTCGCCCGGTGGTTCTCAAGCCGGAAACGCAACGTGGGGGATTGCTGACGCAGGCGGCGATTCTAAGCCAGACTTCCGATGGCCAGCGGACACGCCCGGTGCATCGCGGCAAGTGGGTGATGGAAACCATTCTTGGGAAAACACCACCACCACCGCCTGCCAATGTCGGCGAGATCGAAGCTGCTTCGGCAAACCAACCCAAACGCTCGTTACGTGAGAAATTGGAAGCGCATCGCAATGATGCCGCCTGTGCCGGTTGCCATCAAAAAATTGATCCGTATGGCCTCACATTCGAGAACTTCGACGCCGTCGGTGCCTGGCGCACAGTGGAGAGGATCAACGATGGTAAAGGTGTCAGTCCGACGATCGATGCCAGTGGTGAATTGCCGGATGGTCGCAAGTTCAGCGGACCGGAGCAGTTGAAACAATTGATGGCCCAAGATTTGGACCAGTTTGCCATCGTCTTTACGCAAAAGCTCGCCACCTATGCCACGCGTCGCAGCATGACCTTTTCGGATCGTGCTGAACTGGCCCAGATCGCCGCCAAAGAAAAAGCGGATGGCTACAAATTACAGGACATGGTGGAGAGCCTGATCCTCAGTGACCTCTTCCGCAAACGGTGAACCGCAGCAGTAACCCCTATACGTATCATGAGTAACATCCTCAGACAAAATTGGTTGTTGGACCGGCGCACTTTCCTGCGCGGCATGGGTGCCGCCGTGGCTTTGCCGCTATTGGACGCGATGGTGCCGATGAATGCCAAAGCAGCCACCACGGCAAAACCCGCACGCAGCGTGTTCATTTACATCCCGAACGGGGTAAATGTATTGACGTGGCAAGTCACTAAGGCGGGCCGCGATTTCGAATTTTCCCAAGGCATGAAACCGCTGGAGAAGCATCGGCAAAACATCACGATCTTCAGCGGCTTGCATCATCCGAACGGCGCAGGGCAGGCGCACAGTTGCATTGATACCTGGCTGACGACGGCCCGGATCAATCAAGTCCTGGGACCTGTGTATCGCAATAGCGTCTCCTGCGATCAGGTCATGGCCGAATTGACGGGCAAGGAAACGCGCATCCCTTCACTGGAGCTTTCCGTTTCTTCCGGCATCGGCAAACCGTTTGGAACAACCACGCTCGCATTCTCCCGGGATGGTGTGCACCTCCCGGCAGAAGAGAATCCGCGCGTGGTCTTCAACCGGCTCTTCAGCGCGGAAGGCGGAACTAGCAAGGAAGATCAACGGCGGCGTCTGGCGCAGCAACGCAGCGTGATGGATGCCGTGCTATCAGATGCCAAGTCTATGCGGATGACGCTGGGCAAGGATGATCAGACCAAGCTGGATGAATATCTGCAGGCTGTGCGTGAAGTGGAGCAGCGTACAGAGCGCATCGAATCCTGGCTGAATGTGCCCAAGCCGGTTCTGGACAAGAAAGAGATCGCGTTCTTCCAACGGAATGTGACGCAAGCCGAGGCCGGTGACTATTACCGCACGATGTTTGAGCTTATCGTGCTCGCCTTGCGCACGGACACGACGCGGGTGGTCACGTATGCGACCGGTAGCGAGAACAAAGGGTTGGCGATTCCCGAGATCGGCATTAAACACACACGCCACGAACTGTCCCATCACAACAATGATCCAGCGGTGATGGAAGTGTTGACGAAGAGCGACATCTTCCTATCGCAACAGTTCGCGTGGTTCTTGGACCGGCTGCAGACGGTGAAAGACGGGGACGAGCCGTTGCTCCAACGCACCATGGTGCTCTACGGCAGTGGTATGAGCTATGGGCACAGTCATCAGACTGCCAACATACCGACCATTTTTGCCGGTGGTCAGGCGCTCGGACTCAAGCATGGGCAGCACATCGATTACAATCTGCCCAAGATCGAAAAATACGATCTCACCGATCACAGCACGTATCTGCACGTTTGCCGTAGGCCGATGGATGATAAGGCCCGCATGTCCAACTTGCTGCTCACCATGCAGCAACGCATGGGGGTGCGCACGGACCGTTTTGCTGACAGTATTAACCCTATTTCTGAGGTGCTCGCTTGAAAACATTGACGTATTTATTGATTCAATTGGGGGCCATCGGCTTGATGGCAGCAGAACCCGCTGCGAAACCGGCCGCCAAGCTGGACGCCCGTTATCCCTATCGCCTGACTTGGGCGAATGACCATTTGGCCTGGTATCAGATCACTCCGGGCAAGTTTCCACCGGATCATTCGGATCGCCGCATCTCCGGCGAACTTATCAAGATGGATGCTGCCAACCGCTCTGGCCAGTTTCGCAAGACTACGACTGGTGAAGTCGTGGACTTCACGATGCTGCCTTTCGGCACGGCACGATATCTGAATGCTGAATGTGATCTCCGTGATATTCCTCTAGGGACACAGATGCTGTTTTTCCTTTATGAGGACGGGCAGGGGAATCTGAACCGTGTCTCCCAGATGATCGATGAGTATACCGTCCTAGCCAGCCACGGATGGACCCAGCGTCTGGATGCGGTGGACCTGAAGGCGAAGAAAATTTCCATCACCAAGCAGAAGCTCTCAAAAAATCAGCTGGATCTCGGTAAAAGCGAACTGCTGATCGATGAGCAGACCCAGATATGGAAGGAAGATGATCGCATCGAACCGGAAGACCTGGTGCTGGGCGATCTGTTGCTCATGAACGTGACTGGCAAGACCGCCGCCAGTGTACCGCGCTGCACCGACATATGGGTGGGTACGAACACGCACGCTCGAGTCACCCTGGATCAATGGTCGAAACGGACTGAGACCATGCTGAAAGAAGGACTTCCTGCCTGGGTGGAAGAGAACAAGGATGGCCAGTTGAGCGTCATGCTGTTCTCTAATGCCAAGAAGGATTTCAAGACCTTCGTCACCGATAAGTTCAAGCCGGGCAAGGAGGTATCACTCGTGAAAACCGATGATCGTTTGCGCCCCAGCCGGGTCATCGCCGTAAGCAACGTGCGCGAACTCAAGAGCGTGCCGGTCGAGGGTTATGGCAGCAGTGGTATCCGCATGATTTTCGACGTTACTGGCACGATCGTTTCAGCCCAGCCAGGCACATTCGTGCGGGTGGTTTGGCATAAGGCGGACGATGTGGAAGCAAAGATTCCGTAAGCACCAAACGTCCCCCTAAAGTTCGGGGGATGACGGATGGACAAATTTTTATACAGTAATTTCTGAAACCACCCGAAGTATGCGTGTTGCCGTCACGTATTTATTGCTGAGCATGCTCGCACCTGCACTGTCAGGTTCTCCTCTTCCTGCCGCTGGCGGGCAGGCGGTGAGCGCAGAACTTCAGGCATGGGCGAAAGGTCTGGCACCCGATCGCCACCTGGTTTTGCAAGTGGTGGAGATGCTGGAAGTGGACGGCGTCAACCGCCTCGGTCGATTGCGTGTCGAGGCGACCGGTGAAACCAACCGCTTCGCCATGCTGCCTGAGGGCACTGTTCAGTATCGCGGCGGCTACACAGACATCCGTTACGTGCCCGTGGGAGCCCGCATGCTGGCTTTCATCCAGCGGGATGAAGAAAAGAAGATCACCCGCGTCTATCATCTCGTGGACGACCTCGCTCAGCAAATCCGCTTGAACCAGTCCAGCCGCCTGGAACAGGTGAAACGTGGTGAAACAACCTTGCTGACCGTTTCTTCAGGGCAAACAGAATTCGCCGCCAACAACGACACCGTTATCTGGAAGGGGACAGAGAAAGGAACGTTGAACGACCTGCAAGCCGGGCAGGAAGTGAAGATCAATTTCCAGCCGAAGAGCAAAGGCGCCAATCTATGCTCCGAGATCTGGCTGGGCACCGCCAGTATTGATCGTGCGATCGAACAGACGCGGACGAATTACGTACGCTACCTCACCCTGCGCGGTCTGCCTGCCCAGGTTGGTGCCACCACGCGTAACACTCTTGAGATCACACTATACGCTGGCGCTGACAGTTCCTTGCGCACCCAGTTCAAGGAAGGCTCACTCATCTGCATCGCAGCAGCAGATGAGCGCCTGAGAACCTACGGCCAGGGCGTGGACCGGGTGGCCGCCAATGTGGAGAAAGTGGAACTCTCGAAGAATTCACTGGGCGAAGAGATCGTGAAACTTACCTGTCAGGCGCGCGTCATGTTGGAAGGCTTTCGCCCAGGCCGTTCAGTGCGGGCCTGGGCGGAAGGCTGGCCGGTGCATGAGTTGCCACGGGAGGAGCGCCTTTATCCTTGGGATCTGTTCAATCTCCCGGACATCGGCGGACTGCCCAAAGAACCTATGCTTACACTCCCTTTCGCGCTCCCCATTCCTCGCCAATGATTTTTAAAGCTCCAAACTCATATGAAGACCTCAAATCATTACAACACTGGAAAAACAGAGGCTGCGTCGTTTCGCCCTGTCTTGCATGGCATGATGGCACTGAGTCTGATGCTCGGCTGCTTGGGCTGTTCAGAGCCGGAACCGGATGCAACTCCTGCACCGGCTCCCAGCATCGCACCGGATATTACCGCTTTGGATGCGGTTTCCGTGGTTGCTCCTCCACCCGGTGCTCATCTTTCAGTGGAACCGGAAGCGCCCGCCGAACAAACGGGAACTACAAAGTATGCACCTCTGAATGCGGAAGCATTGGCCGCATTGAACGAAGCCGTGGCGCTCTACGGCACGGATGAAGAAGGCCGCAAAGTGAAAATACCGAAAGACGTCGAACAACTCGTCCAGGAAAAATTCTTGATGTTCATGCCCGTCCCGCCGAAAGGCTCCAAATTGATCGTGAACCAGAAGACCGGACTTCTCGAACTCGTCGCCGCCCGCTAACGCAATGAATGCAGCGCCGCATCTCCAAAGAAACAATCAACCCCAACCCGCCCAATTATGAAACTTGACCATGCAATGACCTCAGACCCGCAGCCCTCGCGGGCCGGACGCACCCGGACATATGGCTTCACGCTGATCGAACTGTTGGTCGTGATCGCCATTATCGGCATCCTGGCTGGCATGCTTCTGCCAGCTTTGGCTCGTGGCAGGCAGAAGGCTCAGCAGACAAAATGCCTTTCGAACTCCCGGCAGGTCGGCCTTGCCTCGATTATGTATGCTACGGACTGGAAGGAGATGTATCCCTATTCACCGGTACCGGCTTCCAACGCCGATTGCACCAACCGCGGCCAATACTATTTCACACTGATGCCCTACATCTCCAATACCAACGCGCTCGCCTGTCCCTCACAACAGCAGACGACCAAATATGTGAACACCCCTTACGCGGTCGACTTCATGATCAACCGCTACATCTTCCGTAATAAAAAGAATTTCGGCCGCCCAATGTATACCTCTCAGCTCGACAAACCTGAGGAATACGTGATCCTCATGGAAGGTGACCGCACTTCCAATGCCTATGACTGGCACTATGCGGGCATGAATGTGCTGCGCACCGATCCGCTCTCCACCTCAAGCATCCGTCAGACTCGCGCTTTGCTGCGCCACTTGGATGGCTCCAACGTCATCCTGGCCGATGGTCATGCTGACTTTGTCCGTATCCCTGAAGTCACCAATATGCCGGCGGGCATCGGAACAGCGGGCGGATTTGCTACCGGAACTTCAGGAGTTTCATGGAATGACATGCGTGATTTCGGCGATTGCAAGACCGGAACCCCGCTCTGGAAAGGTCAAAACGAGAAATACTACATGCGCCGCACTTCGGGATTGGCCCATGGTTTCTGATCCGGAATCTTTCCTGGGGCAGAGGTCCGGCCATGCACCCACTTCACGCATGCTTCGATGCGTGATCTGGGTGCTAGTGCTTTTAGGGTATGGGGAGAAAATAACATTGGTGCCAGTGGCGGGACTCGAACCCGCACGACTTTTTAAGGTCCCGGGATTTTAAGTCCCGTGCGTCTGCCATTTCGCCACACTGGCGGTGTGAACTGCAAATGTGGACGCAAACTATCAGAAGGTCAGGCACGGGTGCAAGCGACCCATTAAAATGATTCAGCGTTACTCATCCACCAGCGGCATCGGTGGCCAGAACTCCACGCCCATTTGATGCGAAGCGTAGGCGATCGGCGCAGTCGTGGGATGTGGCAGATCGTAGGTGGAGAAGATGTTCGAGCGGAAGAATGATATATTCGCCTCGCTCAATGCCCATGGCGAATGATGGATCTGCGTGCGCGTGATGTTTTCTTTCGATCCAGCGTAAACATGGTAACGCTCGGTGAGAAAATACGGGAGCGAATCGACATCCGATGCTGCGAGCAATCGCCCGGGTTTCCACGCCACAGAGAATTCCGTGTCATCCCGGCCGCGACGGCTGGAGAACGTGATCCCACCGTTGTCCTTGCTCATACCGATTGTCGCATTGTGATATGGCAGATCGAAGAACACATGCGCACCGAGGACCGGCAGCAGGCGCGACGAATCAACTGAGAAAAACCACACGCCTGGCACACCTTGATGCAGGACATACGTCCGGAAATTCAACTCTTCGAAATTCGTCAACCCAGGAATCTCCGGCGCAGAGAGGATGTGCATGTCCGTCACCTGAAACGGCGTGAGACTGATCCATGCTTGGCTGTCGTAGATATCGATCTCGAACGCATCTGGTATCAATGGCCGGATCAGCGTCGGATCGATCGGCCAGTTTAACGCCAGAAAATTCTCCCAGTTCTGTCGCATGAGCGGAGTGCCTGCGGGGCGATTCCGCGGCGTCCAGCGATCTATCATGTAACCCTTCATCATGCTTTATGATCAGCATAAACCTGACCAAGATTGATGGGGCCTATCCCTCGTGCGTCGTGGTTGAGCGAAAACGAAGTTGCAGGGTAAGGACGCTCTACTTTCTGGCCGATCCGTCGTCGTTCCAATCTGAACAGTTCGACTTTGTCTGCCGTGTTCCGCGTTCTTACCCTGCGATTTATAGTAGAGCTTGGTGCGTGCCAGCATCAGCATTCAATGCGCCTATTGATAGTGAAGCATTTACGCTTCGCATCGTAGCCACAGCGTGCATTGTGACATTCATTTCGAATGACAGTGTTGCGTTTTGCCGGACCTGAATTAACCTCCGGCCACCATGGAAGCGCTTTACGATGTAGCAATCATTGGTGGTGGACCTTCGGGCAGCAGTGCCGCGACTACGCTGGCAAAGCAGGGGCATAAGGTCATCGTGCTCGAACGCGAAAAATTCCCGCGCTTCCATATCGGCGAATCCCTTCTCCCGCACAGCATGGAAGCCTTCAAACGCCTCGGCGTGTTAGAGAAACTCGATGCCCGTTTCGTCCATAAATACGGCGCGGAGATCTCCACCGCCTGCGGCACGAACGTCGTTAAAATCTTTTTCCAAAAAGGCCTCAAGCCTTGCCACGAATACGCCTACCAGGTGACCCGTTCGGAGTTCGACAAACTGCTGCTCGATAATTCCCGCGAGAACGGCGCCGAAGTTCGCGAAGAAACCTTCGTGGAACATCTCGATTTCGGTGCCGAAGAGATCGGCATCACGCTCAAGGACGAGAAGAATGGCAGCACGCAAAAGATCCGCGCGCGTTACCTGCTCGATTGCAGCGGACGCAACGCCGTCGTCGGCCAATACTTCAAGCTCAAGCGCAACTACGAGACGTTGAAAAAATTCTCCGTCTTCGCACATTACGAGAATGTCACCCGCGCAGAAGGCAAGGAAGGAGGCAACATCCGCATCATCCGCGCGCATGACCGTTGGTTCTGGATGATTCCGCTTAGTCCTACGAAGATGAGCATCGGCTACGTGATGGACATCGCCGACTTCAAGGCCGCGAAGAAATCTCCCGAAGTTTCCTTGGAAGAAAGCCTGCGTGAGTATCCCACCATTTGGAACACGATGACCAACGCCACGCGCGTGACAGAAGTGTATTCCGCCAGTGATTACTCCTATCGCAACACCAGCCTCATCGGCGAACGCTGGATGCTCGCTGGGGATGCCGCTGGTTTCATCGATCCCGTGTTCAGCACCGGCGTCTTTCTGGGCATCCGCTCTGGCGAAGAAGCCGCCGAAGCACTGCACACCGCCTTAAAAAATCCTGCTCAACGCGCATCAGCTTTCAGCCGCTACGAACGCAGCGTGAACCGCGTGATGGATCTCTACCTGCGCTTCGTGAACAACTGGTATAAGCCGCACTTCGGCGAGATCATCACGCATCCCGTGGATAAACTCAGCATCCCCGCCACCGTGAACACCGTGCTCGCAGGCAACCTGAGCAACAGCTTCTCCATCTGGTGGCGCATGCAGATTTTCTACTTCATCGTGTTCCTGCAGAAATACCTGCCCGTCTGCCCCCGCGTGCCCTCACAACGCAAGCCCGTGCCCTCGGCAATGGCCTGATTACCACACCACACCCGATTGCTTCAGCAACTCCAACTGCTGATCCATCCGCTTCGGTGAAACTGGCACCGCCGTGCCCACCTCTTGCGCGAAGAGCGATACCTTGTATTCCTCCACCAGCCAACGGAACTCATCCACCAACGCCTCCGCTGTCCGCGTCGATTGCGCCTTCGCCTGCATCCGCTTCAAAACACTCACGTAAGGCGCCAGTAACTTCACGCGCTCCTGATCTTTCGTCGGATTCAACGCCGCCCGCTCAGCTCGCAGCAACAACGCTTTCAGATAACGCGTCAGATGCGGCAATCGCGTCATAGACGTTCGCTCCAAGAAACGCGGCGGCATCAACTCCGCCAACTCCGTCGCCAAGGGGTTGCTGCTCGTCGTCGCCACCGGTTGACCCAATTGCGCGAGCGATGTCAGCTTTTTCCCCGTCTGTGCCACGCCTTTACCCACGCGCCCGACCTTCTCCTCCACCTTCTGCCGTTGTTGAAGGATTGGTCCGATGCGATCAATGAACTGCACGCCCAATCCCGGCAACTTCCTGCGCGCTTCATCTACCGCCGCATTGAAATCCGCCTCCGTCATTTTCTTCAACGGCTCCTGCGGCAGGATGTGATTCTTCAAGTGTTCAAGCGCCGTCTCACGCAATTCCTCGCCCGTGCCGATGGACGCATACGCTGCATCGTAACGCACCAGCGCGCGCAGATCCTTCTCCAGCCATGCGAGATCTTTTTGAATCGCGAGTTCCACCAACCGTTGCACACCGCGCAAGCTCGCCTCCCGCGCCAGATCCGCACTGCGATGGAGCCGCACGTTCACGTTGCCTTCTTCGTAAGCGAGTCCGGGCCAGCCGTAGAGCGGCAATCCCGGTCCTTCACTCACCGTGATGCGCTCGGGCAACTCGCCAAAATTCCAACCCGTGACACCGAAACGTTCCCAACGTTGAGACGCGCGCTGCCAATCCTTCGGTTCCTTCGTCGGCTCCACTTTTACCTGCACCAGCTTCGCACGCAGTTCTTCCAGATTACGCCCGCTGCCCATCAACTTCTGGTCATTCCCCACGATTTCGATTCGTGATCGCAAGTGCGCCGGCAACGCATCCGCTGGCCAATCCGTCGCGCTCATCTGCACGCCGTAACGTCGGAAAATGAATGTGGCCAAGTCATGCAGGAACGACGGTCCCGTCGGCTGAAACTCCTGCACGATCTCCGTCACCTTCGGTGGAAACGGCATCAGGTCTCGCCGAATGGATTTCGGCAACGCCCGCAACAACTCCGCGATCTTCTCCTCGCGCAAGCCCGGCACCGCCCATTCCAATTGGGCCGGAGATACGCTCTGCGCGATGGTGAAAGGCAATCGCACTGTCACGCCATCATGCTCCTCACCCGGGGCATACGCATACGTAAGCGGCACCGGCTGCCCACCCACCGCCACCGCATCCGGGAAAGCATCCCGATCATAACTCAACGCCTGCCCACCCGTCATCTCCGCCTCCGTGATGCACAGTAAATCGAAAACCTTCGCACTCTGTTTTGAAGAGCCAGTGTCGGTGCGAATGGAGTGAGCGGTTTCACCACCCTCGCCTCTTATGGGAGGCCGAACTTCGGCAGGGGAGAGGGCCGGGGTGAGGGGTGCCCCTGAAGCCCCCGCCTTCCCATCCCGCAGAAACCGATTCAACTCATGCACGCTCGAAACATTCTGCAGATGCTTCGCGTAGAAATCACACATCACCTGGTCCAAATCCGCGAAGCCATAACGCCGCACGCGCGTCTGCCAGTTCTCGATCTTCTGCCGCATCGCGCGATTCTTCACCATGAACCCATAGATCGGCGGCAACGCTTCTGCGGTCTTGGTCGTCGCCATTACCCGCACATCATCCGAATCGTCCTCATTCCGCCCCCGCTGCGGCAACAAGTTCTCCTCCACCAACGCCGAGCGGATAAAAATCTTCGTGGCCTCCGTCGGATTGATATTCCCGTAAACCACCTTGCGCCGCTGGATCTCCAAGCCATGCAGCGTGATGATCTCCTCTACCATCACGCGCCCGGAACTCACCACCCAATGCGGATTCTGATGCGTCACCTTGCAGCAATGCGGCGCCAGTTGATAGATCCACTGCGGATCAATGCCCGCAAGCGTGCGCGCAAACAATTGCGATGTCTCCACGATCTCACCCGCCACGATCCAATGCGGTTGATTCGAGCGCGGCTTCGGGGCTTTCGGGTCCGGCTTCGCACCTTTGCGCGGAGCTTCGCCGCGTTCGTAGAGCGTGGAGCCGGGGAACACCGTTACCAGCCGGTTCGCCGTCGCCTTGTAATTATTCCGCTCCTCGCGCTGCGCCACATGCCCGATCAAGCCTGCGAGGATGGAGCGATGGATCGCATCATACTGCGCGTTGCTCTCGTTCAACTTCAGCGTGCCGAGGTCTTCCAGCGCGTTATGCAGTTGCGTGTAGAGATCCTGCCACTCGCGCATGCGCAGGTAGGAGAGGAACTGCTGCTTGCAGAATTTCCGCCGCTGATTCTGAGTGCGCAGTTGTTCCCACTGGTCATGCACCGCGTTCCAGATGTTCAGCAGCGTGAGGAAGTCCGACTTCGCATCATTGAATTTCCGATGCGCCGCTGCCGCCGCTTCCTTCTGGTCGCTCGGCCGCTCACGCGGATCTTGGATGCTCAAGCCCGACGCGATGATGAGCAATTCCTGCGTGGCATGTTCGCGCTGCGATTGCAAGAGCATGCGCCCGATCGTCGGATCAATCGGCAACCGCGCCAGATCACGTCCGAGCGCCGTCAACGCTCGCTTGTCATCCAATGCGCCTAACTCCTGCAACAACGCATAACCACTCGATATCGCCGCTGGGGTGGGCGGCTGCACGAAGGGAAACGTCTCGATATCACCGAGATAAAACGCCTTCATCCGCAGAATGACTTCCGCGAGATTTGAGCGCTGGATTTCCGGCTGAGTGAAAGCCGGACGCTCGTTAAAATCCTCTTCCGAATACAGGCGGATGCACACGCCCTCCTGCACGCGACCCGCCCGACCCTTGCGCTGATTCGCACTGCTCTGCGAGACCGGCTCCACCGGCAAGCGTCGGGTGCGGTTACGCGGATTGTAGCGGCTGATACGCGCCAACCCCGCATCGATCACATAACGGATGCCGGGAATCGTGAGCGACGTCTCCGCGATGTTTGTCGCGATGACCACCTTGCGTCGCGCTGAGGGGGCGAAGACGCGTTGCTGATCGCCAGAGCTTAATCGACCAAAGAGCGGAATGACCTCTGCCTCACCGGAGAAGCGGCCTTCAAGTTGATCACCCGTCTCGCGGATGTCCCGTTCACCGGGCATGAAGATCAGCACATCGCCCGTGTTCGTCTCATACAGGATGCGCTCGCACGCGCTCACCGCTGCATCCACGTAGTTCACATCACCATGCTCATCGGAGGCATCTGCCAGTGGCTGATACTGCACCTCCACCGGATACATGCGCCCGGACACCTCGATGATCGGCGCGTCATCGAAATGCTTCGAGAACGCCTGCGTATCGATTGTCGCTGAAGTGACGATGAGCTTCAGATCCTTGCGCCGCGCCAGCAGGTTCTTCAGATGTCCCAGCAGGAAATCGATGTTCAGCGAACGCTCGTGCGCTTCATCCAGGATGATGGCGTTATACTCGGAAAGATTCGGATCACCCTGCGCCTCGGCCAGCAAAATGCCGTCCGTCATCAGCTTGATATACGTGTGCGGGCTGGAGCGATCATCGAACCGTATCTTGCACCCCACATCCTTACCCCAGCCGACGTTCAATTCCTCCGCGATACGTTTCGAGATGGAAAGCGCCGCCACGCGCCGCGGTTGCGTGCAACCGATCTTTGCTTCGATGCCCAAGCCCGCATCCAGACACATCTTCGGTATCTGAGTCGTCTTGCCGGAGCCCGTCTCACCCGCGATGATCACCACCTGGTTCTCCCGGATGGCTTTCACGATCTCGTCCTTGCGCGCCGTCACCGGCAGCTCTGGCGGATACGTCACGCGCGGCACATTGATCCGCCGTGCCTCGCGCAGTGCGATGGACTTCAACGCCTCTTCCTTCAACCGCGCCAGCAATTCATCGTGCCGCGCCGCATGATGCCGGTCCCGCAAAAGCCGTACGAGCCGCGACCCCAGCTTCACCCAATCGGGCAGCAGGCATTGCGGCAACAGCGCTTTCAGTTCATCTATCCGGGCATCATTCATACCGGGGCCGCGTAACATAGACGAAGCCATGGCTTATAGGAAACAGGTAAATGAGGGTGGGGTAATGACGGCTATATCTCGGAATCGTTTTGACGAAAGGATAACGTCTGCGAGAGTCTTTTGAGCCCCAGCTTACCATGAACTTCACCAGTCAAAAACGTCTGACAATCACCTTGGCAGGGCTCACGCATTTAAATTTGCCCGTAAAAATAGGCCGGATTTCATTTTTAGAATCAAATTGGAATGGTGAAAACACCCAATTCAGCATCCTAAAGCTCAATTTTCATTGGCCTTTCAAAGAATTTTAATGCGTGAGCC